>JAHDGW010000153.1 GCA_020631635.1 Saprospiraceae bacterium | reverse complement strand
ATCATTATGAAGATATCAAACCAGGGATGTCGGTCTTAACGCATAAGCGAACAATCACCGATAGTGATATTCAAAATTTTGCAAATCTAAGTTGGGATGTGTTTTATGCACATACCGATGTCACCTCATTAGATGGATCTATATTCGAGAAGCGAGCTGCTCATGGATATTTTATACTTGCGGCTGCAGCTGGTTTATTTGTGAGTCCTGCAAAAGGACCAGTAGGAGCGAATTATGGTCTTGATGAATGTCGATTTGTAAGGCCTATTTATCATAATGATACGATCCAAGTAAGGCTTACTTGTAAAGAGAAGAGAGAGCGAGATAGCCGTGGTAAAGAGCATCCCTCTGGAGTTGTGACTTGGTATGTAGAAGTTTTTGATCAGGAGAATGAGTTGGCTGCTTTTGCCACCATTTTGACTTTAGTGCAAAAGAAGAGTCCATTTATTAATGGTGATAGAAAAACAATACATCAATATGTCAATCAATTGACCGCCGACACCAAACCAAAGTGGGGAAGAATGACTCCTCAGCACTTGATGGAGCATTTAGAGTTTTTCATGCAAATGGCAATGGGTAATATCAAAACAGAAATCACAACTCCAGAAGAGAAGTTAGAAAAGTTTGAAGACTCGCTGTGGAATTACTATGAGATGCCACGAGAATTTGATCATCCTGCTTTGAGAAAGGGAGAGTTGGAGGATCTAAGGTTCGATAGCTTTGAGCAAGCTAAAGCTGCCTACTTCAAAGCATTCGATGAGTACGAGCAATTTTTTAAAGATAATCCTGGTATTAAAACTCCGAATACGGTATTCGGTATGCTAGATCGATATCATTATGAATTACTAAATCGCAAGCATTTGACGCATCATTTTAAGCAATTTGGATTACTAGACTAGAAAGCTAACTTTAGTCCAAAGTGGATAATTATTGCAGAATACCTTAATTTTATAGCATGAGTGATCTTTTAATCAAAAAAGAATTTTTGAATCAAGTCAATATGACTCATGAAGAGTTGTTGATCGATCTTGCAACTTACCTGTATGACAAGGAGCGATTGAGCTTTGGTAGGGCTCGGAAACTAGCAGGTCTTGATGTTGTCGCATTTGGGAAGGAGCTTGCAAAAAGGGATATTTTTTTGAAGATTACGGAAGAGCATGCTAGACATGATATAGAGATGGCTGATAAACTTGCAGAGTGGTTGTAGTTGCAGATACCTCTCCCATAACTTACCTGATTAAATCAAATAGGTTACATTATTTAGAGCTCCTATTCGGGAAAATTTATATTCCTCGAGGAGTTTATGCCGAGCTGATAGAATTTGGTGATCAGAAACGAGTTATTGATAACTTGTCATGGATTATAGTGTTGGATGAAGCTGACAAAGAATTATTATCTAACATTGTAGAATTACTTGACCGCGGTGAATCAGAAGCAATAGTTTTAGCTAAAGAAATAAAAGCCGATACACTTATAATCGACGAAGCCAGAGGTAGATACTATGCAGGTCAAATGGGTATCAACTTTATTGGATTATTAGGTATACTGGCAACATTGAAAGAGCGAGGCCTTATACATGAAATAAGGCCAATATTAGATGATCTTAGAACAAATCATGGATTTTGGTTAAGTAAGAAGGTTTACAATGAATTCTTACGTGCTAAAGGAGAGTAAATTAAGACAAAGAAATGCAAGCATACGTAAACTCAAAAATCATAAAAGAGGGCCTTCGAGAAATCACCTTCTTTACCCCCAAGCATAACTCCTTGCCGAGTAATATACTCAAAGAGCTCAAGGAAGCTATTGAAGCAGCGGATCAGGATGATGCAACGGAAGTGATAATTATCAAAAGTGGGGGAGACCGCACCTTTTGTGCAGGTGCCAGCTTTGATGAATTGATATCTATTAATGATGAAGTAACCGGAAAATCATTTTTTATGGGATTTGCATCAGTGATCAATGCTTGCCGACAGTGCAGTAAAATCATCATCGGTAGAGTACAAGGCAAGGCTGTCGGTGGCGGTGTCGGACTGGCAAGTGCATTCGATTATACAATGGCATCCAAGTATGCTTCTATCAAATTATCAGAGCTTAATATAGGCATCGGTCCTTTCGTGATTGGCCCAGCAGTGACCAGAAAGCTTGGAGTTTCGGCTTTCAGTCAATTAGCCTTAGATGCAGATACTTTTTATTCTGCCGAGTGGGCAATGAATAAAGGGCTCTATACAGAGGTTCATGAGGATACAGAAAAACTAGATGCCGCAGTTATGAGAATGGCAGATTACTTTTTAAAAACGAATCCAGAAGCACAAAGAAATCTCAAAAAAGTCTTTTGGGAAGGCACCGAGCATTGGGATGATCTTTTAGAGCAAAGGGCAGCAGAAAGTGGAAGATTAGTTCTTTCTGACTTCACAAAAAGTGTTCTAGCCAAGTATAGCTAATTCTCGTAACCTGTAACCTCTAACCCGTGACACCTTGATGCCCTGATATCGCTAAACCTTGAAACCTTATCAACTTTTAAACCCTATAAACTCTAAACCAGCAAATGATTTTCCAATACAAAGAATTCATACCAGTTATTGATGAAAGCAGTTTTGTACATCCTCAAGCTACTGTGATTGGAAATGTGATTATTGGAAAGAATGTTTACATAGGACCACATGCCACTATCCGCGGCGATTGGGGAGGTATTATTATAGAAGATGGTTGTAATGTACAGGAAAGTTGCACAGTTCATATGTTTCCTGGTATTACAGTGACTTTAAAAAAAGGAGCTCATATTGGACATGGAGCTATCGTTCATGGCGCTCAGATAGGGGCAAATTGTTTAGTTGGAATGAATGCCGTAATCATGGATGAGGTACAACTTGGAAAAGAATCCATAGTGGGAGCTTTAGCGTTTATAAAAGCCAAGTCGATCATTCCTGAGCGATCATTGGTGGTAGGTAATCCTGCTAAAATCATCAAGCAAGTAAGCGATGAAATGATTGCTTGGAAAACGAAAGGAACACAAATATATCAGAGATTACCTAAAGATTTGCATCAGTCGATGAAGCAGGTAGAACCCCTAAGAGAAGTTCCTGAAAATCGTCCTGCGCAGGAATCATTTTATGAGCAATGGAATAAGATCAAAGATTCTTAATCATATAATTGCTCAAATACATGTTTCATTTCTAAGTCTCCAAATCCATATTGTGGAAATCTCTGACTGAACATTTTAAAGAATTCAGAGAAATCGGACTTAACTAAATCTTCTAAGATCTTTCTGCAAGTCTGATAAAATGGATTGGATATTTCACCATGTGGTAGCATGTCAATAGCTAGGCGTATTGCAAGCCTTCGTTTATCGTCGAGTTTTTGAATTTCGAGATATGATTGAAGCTTTAAGATGTTTTGAGCCGAATAAGCGCCCCAAAGCTCATGATAGATATCGTTATTTGCAAGGCTAGATGCATTCTTAAAGCAATCAATCATATCTTCTGTGCTATGATGAGCGAAGCTATAAGGGTGTTGAGCTATCGGTTCGATTAGGTACAGATTGCTACCCATGCCTAGATAATCAAGATATGTAATAATGAACCATAGATTAACTTGGCAAAATAGATCATTCTCAAACCACAGATAGATAGCCTTAATCTCGCCTACCTTTTGTAGTTTTTCAAATTCAGGAATTACCATTTTTGTATAATAGTCATCCTTTATTTCTGGGTATCTGTTCCGAAGGAACTTCGCTCTATGATCAAAAATATCCTCAATTTTGCCAGTGTAACTACTTCCAATAGCCATGCACTCTCTCATAATCATACGGGTCCCAGTGATATCATCTGGAAAGCGTTCTGCCAAGGCATCACCATTGAGGATGTGTATTACATCATGCATCAAGATTGGATTGCGGTGGTGTATTTTTTGACTTCTAGAGAAAGATTAGATCTGATATTTCCAATATTCTCTACACTGAAAAGTTTCTTAGTAATAAAAGTATTGTAGCTCTGGATGTCCTCGGTAACTACCTTAAGTATAAAATCGGCATCACCTGTCACATAGTGACATTCTAATACTTCGTCAAATGAGGTGATCTTTTCGAGTAGATTAGCTACCACTTTTTCTCCATGATCTTTCAGAGATAATTGTACGAATGCTTGGAGCTTTTTACCAAGTTTTTCCGGATTTACAATCACCGTATATCGATCTATGATTCCTTCTTTTTCCATACGTTTGATACGATTGAAAATGGGGGTAGTCGAAGTATCCAGTTGGTCTGCCATATCTCGCAATGTAATCCTCGCATTATGCTGCAGAAGCTTCAATATTTTTCGATCTAAGGTATCGATCACGATGGTGGTAAAATTATTATTATAAAGGTATTATTAGGCATTTAAATATAACAATATTCTACTAATGATAATTAGAAATGAAAATAATATCTATATATTTCAAATTTGAGAACATAGATGTATCTAATTGTTTATTTTGATAACATTGCCATTTTATATCACTGCCTATGACTATGATAAGTATAGATTCTCCAAAGAAACAATCCAATTCTAAGAAGAGGACTCTGCTTTTACAAGCATTTAAAAAAATGTGTCAAGCCAAAACGATGGCAGAGGTATATGAAGATAATTTCAAGCTAGTTTCTAAATATGTGCATGCCACATCTAGAGGTCACGAGGCTATCCAGTTGGCTTGTAGTATGCAGTTGAAGCCACAAGATTTTGCATACCCATATTATCGTGATGATGCTTTCCTTTTAGGAGTAGGCATGACTCCATATGATTTGATGCTTCAGTTATTAGCTAAAAAGGACGATCCGTTTTCAGGTGGACGTACGTACTATGCACATCCAAGTCTTAGGGAAGATGATAAACCTAAAATACCGCATCAGTCTAGTGCCACCGGTATGCAAGCTATCCCCGCGACTGGTGCTGCCATGGGGATGCAATACAAGGAATTGATGGGTATCGATGATTGCGATTCGCCAATCGTCGTTTGCTCCTTAGGTGATGCATCTATAACGGAGGGCGAAGTTGCAGAGGCTTTCCAGATGGCAGCATTGCGTCAGTTACCAATCTTATATCTCGTGCAAGACAATGAATGGGATATCTCTGCATCTGCAGATGAAATCAGAGCTCAGGATGCAACTGGTTTTATCAAAGGTTTTCATGGAATAGAATGTGTCACTTTGGATGGAACAGAATTTTTAGAATGTCATAAAGCGATCAAGTCTATCCTCAAGAAAATGAGGAAAGAGCGTCGGCCTTTTCTAGTACATGCCAAAGTACCACTTCTCAATCATCACACCTCAGGAGTCCGCATGGAATGGTATCGTGATGACCTTGAAGATGATAGAAAACAAGACCCTTATCCCAAGATGATAAGATCGATGTTAGACATCGGCATTGAGCAGTGGGAGATTGATAAAATGGGGGAAGAGACTAGACAAGAGATCGAAGAAGCTTTGCTAGAAGCGAATGCCCAAGATGAACCGAATATTGCGGATATACATGAGCATATTTTTGCACCGAGTCCAGTTGAGTATGAGGTTGGGGAGCGCAGCCCGGCTTCCGCCGAAAAGGTAGTGATGGTAGACCAAGCACTACATGCCATTGAGGAACTCATGCGAGATCACAAAGAGTGTATGTTGTATGGTCAAGACGTGGGTCATCGTTTGGGAGGAGTATTCCGTGAGGCCGCTACACTCGCTCAAAAATTTGGTAATGATCGGGTATTCAATACGCCTATTCAAGAGGCATTTATCGTTGGATCTACGGTAGGTATGTCAGCTGTTGGGCTGAAGCCTATAGTCGAGGTTCAGTTTGCCGATTACATCTGGCCAGGTCTCAATCAATTATTTACTGAGGTGGCCAGATCCAACTATCTCTCCTATGGCAAATGGCCCGTGAGTATGATACTTCGAGTCCCAATAGGTGCATACGGTAGCGGTGGGCCCTATCATTCGAGTAGTGTGGAGTCTGTAGTGGCAAATATTAGAGGTGTAAAAATTGCTTATCCATCTAATGGTGCTGATCTAAAAGGACTTTTAAAATCAGCTTATGATGACCCTAACCCAATAGTGATATTTGAACATAAAGGCTTGTATTGGTCTAAAGTACCCAATACGGAAGCTGCCAAGACAGTTGAACCCGATGCAGAATATCGACTTCCATTCGGCAAAGCCAACATCGTGAAGGTAGCTGATGAGCAATCCATCGATGCTGGTGAAAGCATGTGTATTGTCACCTACGGAATGGGAGTTCATTGGGCGTTGAAAGCAAGCAAGTACTATCAAGGTCAAGTAGAGATTATTGACCTCCGCACTTTATGTCCAATTGATTATGAAACCATTTTTGAGAGTGTTAAGGCACATGGAAAATGTATCGTGTTGACCGAGGAACAAAAGAATAATAGCTTGGCACAGGCGCTCTCAGGAAGGATTCAAGAAGAATGTTTTCGATATCTAGATGCTCCTGTTAAGACTATCGGATCATTGGATCTTCCTGGGATTCCGATTCATTCTGATCTAGAGCAAAAGTATTTAGTTGGTAAACGAGTTTTGGAGGAGGAGATTGGGGTTTTACTGAATTGGTAGATTAAGTAGGATATACAACAGAGCTTGAAATTGTTATAACAATGTATTAACTTTGACTTAAACGAAGTTATGACTACGAATATTATTAAAATTGGAAATTCGAAGGGTCTCATACTCAATAAGGCTATTATCGCTAAATATGGTTTTGAAGGTGAGGTTTCTCTTAGATTGGAAGATGATCATTTGGTCATTGAATCTCTAAAAAAGCCACGTGAGGGATGGAGCGAAATGTTTCAGAAAGAGAACTCATTAGACGATCACGAAAGGCTATTGCCTGATGTATTTGATGACGAAGAGCTGTTAGAATGGTAATGAGTCAGTATAATGTTGTTGTGGTTAATCTCAATCCGACTATTGGCAGTGAAATCAAGAAAATTAGACCTTGCGTAATCATTTCGCCAAATGAGATGAATGAAAATTTGAATACAGTTATCGTAGCTCCGATGACATCTAGTAAGAAAAAATATCCAACTCGTGTTTCAGTAAACTTTAAGTCAAAAGATGGTTTCATAGCAATCGATCAAATCAGAACGGTTGATAAAAAAAGAATAAGTGCTGTTATTGGAAGATTGAGAGAGGTAGAAATTTTAATGGTTAAGAAGATTTTACAAGAAACATTTATAGAATAAAAGATATAGTTTTAAACTAATGATGTCTAATAATGAAAAGATTGTAGTTGTTACGGGTGCATCCAAAGGAATAGGAAGAGCTCTTTCTTTAAGATTATTAGAAGAGGATTATAAAGTTATCGGTACTTCTAGAAGTGGTGAATTAGATGGTTCGGATCATCCTAATTTCAAAATGATGAGTCTCGATCTGAATGACTTGGATAGTATTGAAAAATTTTCTTTTAGATTAAAGACCGAAAATATCAAGATTGACTTATGGATCAATAATGCGGGAGTAGGTCCCGATTTGGCTAGTGAACTGCCAGAAGTCGATAGCTTCGATAAGACTTTTAATATTAATGTTAGAGGTACGATGTTTCTGACCGAGTCCATTATTCCTCTTCTATCTAATGATGGTATCATTGCAAACATCTCATCCAAAATGGGAGCGATAAATACTTGTGTCAAAACAGATTCAGTAGCATACCGAATGTCCAAGACTGCCTTGAATATGTACACTAAAATACTCTCCAATCGATTGAGCAGTTCGATTAAAGTAA
>JAHDGW010000152.1 GCA_020631635.1 Saprospiraceae bacterium | reverse complement strand
GGTGAATTTAATTATGTTTGAACCACTATAAAGACTAAACTTTGATTATGAAAAATATTTTATTTGTACTACTTGGTCTTGTACTAGCAGTAAATGTATCAACTGCCCAAGACTACAAAAAACTATTAAAGAAAGCTTCCAAAAATTTAGGAAAGTATAACCTCGATCCGGCAGGCAATGCTGACAAATTGGATGAAGCGTTAGCTCAGGTTGATGAGGCATTTTCTAGCGAAGAAGCCCAGTCCTCTGCTAAAGCTTGGCTAACCAAAGGTAAAATATTTAATGAACTCGCTGGTGTAGGTATTAATGCTAAGATCATTGACCCATCAGCTGCTTTAACGAATCCTGATGCCGCTCAAGTAGCTTTCGAAGCCCTTACAAAGGCTTATCAGATGGCAGAAAAAAAAGGTACCAAAAAAGATGCTCTAAAGGCTCTCATAGAGACAGAAGGTCACTTATATAATACGGGTATATTTATGTATCAGGATCAAAATTGGGAAAATGCATTTGCTAACTTTGACAAACAAATCAATGCCTATAAGGTGCTTAATGAAGCGGGTGAGGAGTCTAGACTAGACGATCCTACCGCAATGAAAGAGCAGCTACTCACGACCTCTGTTACAGGATATTATGCTGAGAAATATGATGAAATAGCACCATATTTAGATCAAATGTATACCGGAGGCGATGCCGATCCTTTTGTATATGAAGCTTTGTATAAGTCTGCGAAAGAGGCAGATGCGGCAGCAGCTTTAAAATACCTAGAAGAGGGTAGAGCTGCGCATCCTGATGATCAAGGATTGATGTTTGCAGAGATCAATCATTACTTACAAGCAGGCGAGATAGAAGGTCTAGTAACCAAACTAGAAAAAGCCGCTGAAATGGAGCCAGATAATGAATCAGTACAAGTAACTCTCGGATCAGTATATGATCAGCTAAGTGTTGCCAAAGGTGAAGCAGGTGATGCAGCTGCGCAAGCAGATTATTTTGCTAAAGCTAAAGCTACTTATGAAAGTGTCATAGCTAAGAATCCATCAAACTTTGATGCAACTTACAGCGTAGGAGCTCTATACTATAATAAGGCAGCCGCAATGACCGAGTCTCTCAATGCACTAGCCAATGATTTTAGTAAAGCGGGAACAAAAAAGTATAATGATATCAAAAAGCAAATGGATGATTTATTCAACCAAGCTTTACCATTATTCTTAGAAGCGGAGAAAATCAATCCGCAAGATGGAAATACCCTGCTAGCACTTAAAGAAATCTATGCAAGAAACAATGACTTAGAAAAGTCAGCAGCATATAAAGCAAAATTTGAAGCTTCACAGAATTAGGAGTTTTCAAAAGAACATGAATGAAAAGGCTTTTCCCAAACAGGGAAAGGCCTTTTTTTATGCTCGCTCTATAACGTCCCACAGGTTACCATATAAGTCTTCACAGACTAAAACTTTCCCAAATGCCTGCACCTCTGGCCCTCTTTTGATTACCACTTGATGTTTGGAGATTTGCTGATAAAATTGATCCAGACTATCTACATATAGAAATAAGAATACTCGACCACCTGTTTGATTACCTATGTATGCTGATTCCTTTTCGTTTTTAGCTTTAGCTAGAAGGATACTTGCACCTATTGTTTTATCGGGAGCCATCACTACCCAACGTTTTGATTCACTTCTTTTCTCGTCTTCAAGCACGTCAAATCCAAATGCTTCCTGATAGAATTGAATAGCTTCATCATATTCATTTACTAGAATACTTACTCTTCCGATATGGTTTGCCATTTTACTTATGCTTTATGGAGATGCAATATCATGTATTTTTTAAAACCTCTTCAAAACATGACCTTAGTATATCATGTAAAATTCCAAATAGAGGTACTATCTTAATACCGAAATGACTGCATTTATAAATATTATTGAGCGTTTAGTTTCAACTATAGGTAGCTGGAGTGCTTGGCTATGTTTTATATTAATCTTTGTGGTATGTGGTGATGTCATGATGAGGTATGTATGGAGTACATCTCCTAACTGGTTGATTGAGTTAGAATGGCATCTTTTTTCTCTTATATTTCTCTTAGGGAGTGCCTATTGCTTGCAACAAGATAAGCATGTAAGGGTCGATGTTTTTTATACTAAATGGTCGATAAAAACGAAAGCATGGGTCAATATTATAGGGACATTATTGCTTTTACTACCATGGTGCTTTATAGTAACTAAGACGAGCTCGGAGTATGCAATCAATTCCTTTTACATGAACGAAGGCTCTGATCAGCCCGGAGGATTACCGGCTAGATATGTGATCAAATTTGCTATTGTTGTAGGCTTCGTTTTATTGGCCTTACAAGGGTTGGCTAATATTTTGAAGAACGTAAAATTGATTAAATCGTAAGATGGCATGGATTGCACTCATATTGTTTTTAGCCATTTTTATAGCCATCATGATGGGGTATCCGGTAGCTTTTACCTTGGCCGGATTATCGATTTTAGTAGGCATTGCGTTTGTTCCTGATTTCCTTGATCTGCTACCATTGCGGATCATGGGTACTATGAAAAACACAGTACTATTAGCTGTTCCATTATTTATCTATATGGGGCTCATGTTAGAAAAATCAGGATTAGCAGAAACAATGCTTAATACAATGGCTATGATTTTTGGCCGTGTAAGAGGAGGTCTAGCAATATCAGTTGTCATAGTAGGAGCATTATTAGCTGCAAGCACAGGGATAGTGGGAGCTACGGTGATTACCATGGGACTGATAAGTTTGCCTACTATGCTCAAAAGAGGATATGATCCCGTATTGGCTACTGGTACAATAGTATCCTCAGGAACGCTAGGTCAGATTATTCCTCCTTCGGTGGTATTAGTGCTATTAGGCAGTGTATTGTCGGTCAGTGTAGGTGATCTGTTTTCGGCGGCGCTACTTCCAGGACTATTACTCGTCGGATTATACATACTCTATATCTTGTACACAGCGTACAGAGACCCAGCATCGGCACCTCCGATTCCTCAAGAAGAAATAGATGATTTTATGGGGTCAGACTTAGTCAAAAAGCTAACCGTCGCCTTCATATTACCCATGCTGTTGATTGTTGCTGTGCTGGGATCTATATTTCTAGGGATTGCATCACCTACAGAAGCGGCTGCTGTGGGAGCGCTCGGAGCGATATCGCTGACAGCAGTCCAAGGTAAGTTGAAACTGAATACCGTAAAGGCAGTCTCTGCACAGACGCTACATCTCACGAGTATGGTCTTTATGATCTTGTTGGGTGCTACAACTTTTGCGCTCGTATTCAAGGGACTCGATGGAGATGCATATCTCAAGTCTCTTATTATTGGTGCAGAGTTAAGTCCTTATGCATTCTTGATCATTGTGATGATCGCAGTATTTATTGCTGGGTTTTTTATAGATTTTATTGAAATTATATTTATCGTTGTTCCAGTGGTTGCACCTATATTTAGTAGCCTTGGTATGGATTTAGTTTGGATAGGTGTCTTGTTTGCACTCAATCTACAGACTAGCTTTTTATCTCCTCCATTTGGTTTTGCATTGTTTTACCTCAAGGGTGTAGCTCCTCCTGAAATCAGCACTTCGCAGATATATAAAGGAGCGATACCTTTTTTAGTCATTCAAATGTTGCTTCTCTTTGGAGTTATGTTTTTACCTAGCTGGTTTGGGTTTTAGATTGATTCGATTTCGAGACTCTGCGAATTCGGGAGTTTTCTATCTCTGGCTAACGGACTCACTGGCTAATGATATTTAAAATTTGTGGCCCGAAGTTGGCATATTTCCATTCTCTCCATAAGAGAATTTATTTTTCCGAACTTAAATAACTGTAAAATCGAAAAGCTGCGAACTCTCGAAATTGTTACATTATATCGAATGATAAAGCCCCTCTGAGTACTTTGACCAATTTCTAATACCTCTAGCAAAAGAAGAGAAGTTATCATGCACTTTTTTAGCAACAGAATCTTTGTCTACGAGCTCGGTTATGACATCATTGGTAACATCACGAATTCCGCTTAAAGTAATCTTGTCTATCATCCTTATTTCAGCAGTTGACTCTTGTGTTATCTTTTGGAGGTATTCATTGTTTTTAGCTTCAAACTCTGATATGACCCAGAGGGCCAATCGTTCTGAGGCTGCAGCGATAATGGTTTGTAGATCTTTAGGTAGATTATCATAGTCCCGTTTATTGACTATAGTCTCTAGTACCGAGCCTGGTTCGTGCCAGCCAGGAGCATAGTAATATTTAGCAATTTGATGAAATCCCATAAGATAGTCATGATATGGTCCTATCCATTCTGTAGCATCGATGACTCCACGCTCTAGATTGGTGTACAGTTCTGAACCCGGGCTGAGTACGGCAGTGCCGCCTAGTTTTTCCAATACTTTACCACCGAGACCAGGTATTCGCATTTTGAGACCTTTGAAATCATCAATAGAGTTAATCTCTCGATTGAACCATCCCGCCATTTGCACTCCAGTGTTACCGCCGATAAATGGCATGAGATTGAAGTCGGCGTATAGCTCTCGCCACAGTTCATAGCCACCGCCAAAAAGCATCCAAGAGTATATTTGCTGAGAGTTGAGTCCAAAAGGCACTGAAGTAAAAAATTGAGCCGCTTGACTCCTTCCTGCCCAGTAGTACGAGGCGCCATGTCCCATTTCTGCAGCACCGCTATATACGGCTTCAAATACTTCTAGCGGTGGTACTAGTTCGCCACCACCATATACCCGAATATCCATACGACCACCTGACATCTCACGAATCCATTGAGCAAATAGGGTAGCACCTTGCCCCAATACTGGAAAGTTAGGCGGCCAAGTAGTCACCAGTTTCCACCGATAAGACTTATTGGTAATAATATTGGGTGCAGCTATTTGCTCAGCTTTATCTTGGCAAGCGCTTATACCAGTAGTGATTGCTACGGCACCTAATCCAAGAGTAGAAATAAACTTCTTTCGATCAATCTTTTTGTCTTCCATATAAGAAAGGGAATTATTACAAATTACAATATTCTATTAATTTTCACTAGTATAGTAGGAATTGTATCATCCAATTAAATATATGATCATTTCATATCTATATTCGCATCTCAATAAATGCAATCTCTTATGGCAAAGTATAAAGAACCACAAGCACTTAATGACGTGGCTCAGTTTCATGAGACCTTTAAGTTACCAATCAAGGAAAAGGCCGCCATCCCAAGTAAAGATAGATGCACTCTGCGTATTAATCTCATAGAGGAAGAACTGCGAGAACTAAAAGAAGCTATAGAGGCGAATGACCTTGTGGAAGTGGCTGATGCTTTTTGCGATATTCAATATGTACTCTCAGGAGCAATACTGGAGTTTGGTTTGGCTGATCAGTTTAAAAAACTCTTTGATGAAGTACAACGATCCAATATGAGTAAAACGTGTAAAACAATGGATGAGGCCCTTGCTACCCAGAAATATTATCGAGAGGCTAAAGGTACTATATCGCATATAGAGGAAAGTAATGGAGAATACTTGGTATATCGTACTGAAGATGGTAAGGTACTGAAGTCAGTACATTATAGCCCAGCAGATATCGAAGGCTTGATCCAATCATAAGAGACCATAACTCTCAAGATCAAAATCTTCAAAGCTATTGCTATATGACAACCGAGATGGATGCTTTGGATGGCCTTTTTTAGAGGGAGATCCTATAGATTGTATTTTTATGTGATACTTCAATAAAATCAATTTTATATCTAAGAAACATTGCGTCAAATACCTTCTAGTTTTTATACCATTACCCCATGCCAGTATAGCGGTTTCAATGTGATGATTACTGATGATTTTTTCTATGTGTTCGATGTTTGATTGATGAAGCTTTTTATTTATTCTTTGGTGGAGATTATCAGGGAGTGTTGCACGTTGCGGATATAAATTTGCCATAATGACACCATCATAAGTATGCATCTGGGCAAATTTGATCATTTTAGTCATGGTCGTGTCGGATTGAGTTGCATGGGCAGTACTGGGGTTTAGGCCTACCACTAATAAGTTTTTTCTACCCGAATTTCCTAGCAAAAATCGAGCAGTTTGTTTAGTGTTTTCAATGCATAAATTAAACATTATCAGGGTTTTAAGTTTTATTTTGATTTTCAATATAAAAATCGATAGAACGCTTCGAAAGGTATAGATTTTATTATACACCTTTAACATATGGATAGTCATTTTGACTTAGATGATGCGGAGTTTGAGAAGCAATTGGAGGATTGCTCACTTGATCCTATGATCTTTGATCATGAAGGTCACTTGCGAATGGCATATATACAGATCAATAAATACGGTATTGATTATGCTTGTGACAATATGTGTCGACAGATCCAAGATTTTGATGCTACTTATGGAACGGGTAGAATTTTTCATACCACTTTGACCTATTGCAGCATTCAAATTGTAAATCAATTCATGAATAGGACTAAAACCAAAAGTTTTAAGCAATTCTTAAGTCTTTATCCTATTTTAAAAAAAGATTTTAAGTCATTGGTCAATAATTATTATACAGACTCATTACTCAGAAAGGATATTGCTAGACTGGTATATATACCACCTGATATTAATGATTTTTAAACTCGATTTACTCAATAGAATTTAGTAGATTTCACTAGCAGTAGTCTAATTTATTGATTCTTATTGACTGCTGTAGATTCTCCAAATATTGAATTTTACAAATTGATTTTTTGAGAATCGATCTTCTTTTAAGCATTTGAAATCTCAAATAAATAATCGTGGTTAAAAGTATTTTTGATTTGGTTACTAGGTATTTTTTCTCTCGCAAGTACAATTTTTATCTAAAATAAATGCTGTTCACTGATTAGTCATGCACTAAAGTAGGTGCTTTATCTTCATAAGTAAAACACCTACTCTAACATTACGGTAATAAAGTCACATCACCATCGCGTCTTATAATAGCACCATTTGATTTCTGTATGGAAGCAACAAAAACATAAACTCCTGAAGCGGCTCGCTCACCCTTGAAAGTACCATCCCAACCTAGTGATGGATCATTAGGAGCGATGTTTTCAGCAATAAATACTAACTCTCCCCATCGATCATAGATTGCTAATGACTTAATGATGGCATTTTTATTCTCGTCTGTGAATAGGGTAAAACCATCGTTTACATTGTCTCCATTAGGAGAAAATACATTAGGGGTATATATGTCAAATGGTGGATCTGCCGGAGTCAATAGTATTTCTGCCGTAGCCGTACAACCATCAATGGTGGTCAATAAAAGGGTAACTAATGTCTGTTGTAAAATTTCTAAACTCGGATTATCACAATCAGTACAACTGAGATCTGCTGGACTAGTCCAGCTAAGACTTAAAATGTCGGTAGGTTCTATATCTGTACTGTAGGACAACGTAATCTGATCACCAAAATCAAATTGAGCTTGATCAACATCAATATTGATAAGTATTTGTGGCTGAGCATTAATATTTGCTTCAAGTTCGATTGTACAGCCTACGGCATCTTGCACAGAGATAGAGTAGTTTCCAGCAGAAAGATTTTCAAATTCATTACTTGATACGAAATTTGTACCGTCTAATGAAAAGCTATAGGGCGTCTGTCCGCCGGAAACATTATTGATTATAATCACTCCATTATCTTCCTCTGGACAGTTAGGATCTAGGGTGGTTACTTCTGCTGTAAGAGCTTCTATATCATCAATGATAATATCACCGAAGTCTTGGCATAAACTATCATCTGTAATGGTATAACTATAAACTCCTG
>JAHDGW010000151.1:2272-7827 GCA_020631635.1 Saprospiraceae bacterium | reverse complement strand
AAAAGGCCAAAATACTCATCGTAGATGACGAAAAAGATATCGTCGAAATACTCAAATATAACTTGAGTAAAGAAGGGTATAAAATAGAAACGGCACATGATGGTCATGAAGCCATAGAGAAAGCTTCTTCATTCAAACCTGATCTTATAGTACTGGATATCATGATGCCTGGCATGCATGGTATCGAGGTATGTGAAAAACTAAGGGAAGATGCTAGTAATAATGATATTATTATCGCTTTTTTGACAGCCAGAACTGAAAGCTTTACTCAAATAAGCGCTCTAGAAACTGGTGGCGATGACTTTATTAATAAACCGATCAAACCAAGTGTTTTTAAGAGCCGGATTAAAGCATTGCTGAGAAGGCATCCCAAATTTTCTATAAAGGAAAAAGAAGGTGAAGTACAATACGGTAAAATATTGATCGACTATGAGAAATTTGTCGTTAGGAAAGAGGATAAGACTATCAGCTTAGCCAAGAAAGAGTTTGAATTATTGTCTTTATTAGCTTCTAAGCCTGGAAAAGTTTTTAAGAGAAAGGAAATAATGAATACAGTATGGGGTAATGATGTCATCGTCGGTGACCGTACGATCGATGTACATATCCGTAAACTGAGAGAGAAAATAGGCAAGAAATATATCGAAACCTTAAAAGGTGTAGGTTATAAATTTAGTTTTTAATTGTACAAGAATATTTCCATACGACAGCTTGCGCTTATTTTATCGATCATCGTTTTACTCCTTGTGTCAGTAATTGTGATGGTGGTCAGGACGTATGACCTTGAGTTACTGTTCGTTGGCATTGGGATTTTAGTAATCGGAGCATTAAGTTTTGGACTGTTTTATTACTTCTTGAGCGCATTTGTGTTCAGGCGTATTAAGCTGATTTATAAAATCATAAGTGACACCAAGAAAAGCTCTGGTGAGGCATATAGTTTCGAAACCAAATCGATAGAAGAGGTGGGGTCTGAAGTACAGGAGTGGGCTCAAAATACAAGTAATGAAATTACATCACTCAAGTCGCTAGAAGACTATAGGCGCAATTATCTAGGCAATGTAAGTCACGAACTCAAGACTCCTATCATGAGCCTACAAGGTTATCTGCATACGCTTCTTGATGGTGGTATGTATGATAAGAAAGTCTTTAAGAAATATCTCAAACGAGCGGCTAAAAACGTAGATCGCTTAGAATCAATCATCAATGATTTAGATACGATCAATAAGCTAGAAGGTGAAAGCTCTATGGTAAGACCCATACGCTTTAACATTATGGAGTTGGTACAAGAGACCATAGATGATCTTGCTGTATTTGCTGAGAAAAAAGGTATTTCTATAAGTGTCAAGGAGGGCGCCAATTCAGGCTTTACGGTTTATGCTGATATTGATAAGATAAGTCAGGTGCTCAATAATTTGGTCATTAATTCCATCCGGTATGGCAAAGAAAATGGCGAAACCAAAATCGGAATCTATGCTTTAGATGAGGAAGTGCTAGTAGAGGTCACCGATGATGGCCCTGGAATAGAAGAGCAGCACTTAAAGTTTTTATTTGATCGTTTTTATAGAGTCGATCCTTCAAGATCAAGAGAGCTGGGTGGGTCTGGTCTCGGACTATCGATTGCTAAGCATATCTTAGAGGCTCATAATCAAACAATCCAAGTACGGAGTTCTGTTGGGGTTGGTTCTACTTTTGGATTTACCCTGTCTAGGAATTCTGAAAGCCTTTAAACTGATTTCAAGTAGTGACTCCCTCAGTAAGAGTATTGTCATGCTTCACGTAATCCAAAGAATTTAAAAGATCATAAGTCGCGTCCCTTGTTTTGAAAAACTTAGGGAGATCTTCTTTTTTCATGGTCTTAGCTGGAGGAAATATCTCTCTTCGATGATTAATCTGCTTACCGTTTTTCCAAAATCTAAAACATACATGAGGTCCAGTAGCGAGACCTGTGGATCCTACATATCCTATACACTGTCCTTGTTTTACCGATGTTCCTTTCCTGATACCCGATGCAAATCGTGACATATGTAGATACTGAGTCTGGTAGGTTTTATCATGTTTTATTTTGACATATTTTCCATTGCCTCTTGTATAACTAGCGTGGGTAACTACGCCATTGGCCACGGCTATGATTGGAGTGCCATGAGCAGCTGCATAATCGGTACCATAATGCGGTATTGTTCTCTTTTTGATTGGGTGAAAACGACGTAAATTATAGCTTGAGCTTATCCTAGAATATTTAACTGGAGCCCTCAAAAAGGCGCTGGTAGACGCTCGACCTTCATAGTCATAATATCCATCATACTCATCATCTTGATAGTAGAATGAAAAATGGTCACCACGATCATTGGTATATACTGCGCCGAGTATGTTACCGATGGCTACAGGTTTGTCCTCAATATATTTTTGTTCGAATATGATCTTAAACTTATCACCCTTTTGTGTATGGTAAAAATCAACTTGAGAGGCTAGTGCATCTTCCATTTTATCTATCAGAGCTGCACTTTGGCCTGCATCTTTGAGTGCATTCCATAGAGAGCTTTTAATTTCACCCGTAGCTACATCTAGACATTTTTCAAACTCTTTTTCCTTTATGTCTACTTGGATAGAATCACCTAAATCATACACCACATACCGAAAAGCATCAGGCTCATATACAAAGTGAGTCGGAGCAGCACAGCTATCTGGTCGTACGAAAGAGATATTTTTCCCACTCTTAAATCTTCTGATGCTATATATGTCTTTAGCGGCTTTTTCGACCTCTGTTATTTTTAGATAATCGATGCCTTCATACTGAAGTATATCACTTAAAAACTGATTAGGCCTGATTTCCGCAAAATCGATAAAGTTTTCATTTAAATCAAAACCATATTTCGTGGGCTTCTCTTCAAAAGTTTCTGAAACTTGTGATTGACTGGGACTATCGGCGAAATGATTACTGTAATAATTGTATGCTACAATTACGAGTACCACTAGTAGAGAAGCGATTATGATATCTTGAAATGTAGAGGTAGAAAATTTTCGATTAGACATCGGTATTTAAAATAAATATTGGTGTAAAGTTGCTGCGGTCGATACGAAAATATGATTTTCATCATGGTTTAACAACGCGAAGACGATCTTTAGTTAATTTTAAGCATTTATTAACGACTATACTGACTATTACCTGATTCAAAGTGAAATGATATGATGATAAATTGTAACGGTACGCTTTTAGATTTATCGACCCCCAAGGTCATGGGTATCATCAATGTGACGCCAGACTCTTTCGTAGCATCGAGTAGAGTAATGTCGAAAGATGCCATAAAAAATCAGATCGATAAAATGCTAACAGAGGGAGCTGATATTCTAGATTTCGGCGCTATGTCATCAAGACCAGGAGCAATAGAAATAAGTATCGAAGAAGAAGTGCGGAGGCTAATTCCAGTAATGGAGATACTAGAAGAAATGAATATCGACTGTATCGTTTCACTAGACCTTTACAGATCTGAAGTACTGTCGAGAATATACTCTGATAAAATCGGAATGATCAATGATATCACGGCTGGTAATCGTGATCCCCAATTACCTAAATTATTGGCATCTCATCAGATGGCTTATTGTATCATGCATATGCAAGGAACACCAGAAAATATGCAAAATGCGCCTCGGTACGATGAAGTGGTAATGGATATAATGAAGTTTTTTATCAAAAAATTAGAAATTTTAGATCAACTCCATATCGAAGATATAATCATTGATCCTGGCTTTGGATTTGGAAAATCCTTGAATCATAATTACGAAATACTTCGAAAATTATCTTCGTTTCAGATATTAGAGCGCCCTATCTTAGCAGGACTGTCCCGTAAGTCTATGATACATAAATTATTGAGCATAGATCCCAAGGATGCTCTAAATGGGAGTACTGCTCTTCATATGGTTGCATTACAGCAAGGTGCATCTATACTGAGAGTGCATGATGTACGAGCAGCTAGGGAGGTCATTCAGCTACATTCGCAGCTTTATTCTTGAGTTAGATAAGGCTATTTATACAGCAAAATTTCGCTGAGAAATTCATATAAAAATCCCAAATGGAGCAGAAGAGAGAAATATCTTTGTAATGCGGTTAATAATTAGTTAAAAACCCTAATAAATAAGCTTCTCGAAAATGTACTTTTGTTCTTTATTCCATGGAGTTCAAAGAGCCACAACATACCAAGGCTAACCAGTTGCCTAAAACGAAGTCAAAATTGGCTCGGCGTTGGAAGTGGGTACTTTTTATTATTCTTTTAATTCCCATTTTACTTACTCTTTTAGTACAGATTCCTTTTGTACAAAATTTATTAGTAGATAGTATTAGCTCTAGGTTGTCTAAGAAAATGGATGCAGAACTCACTATAGACCATATTGATTTTTCCATCTTCAAGGGCTTAGAGCTCAATGACGTATTACTCGTGGATGAGCGGAAAGATACCTTATTGCTTAGTGAAGCATTGAGTATAAGTCTTACAAAAAACTTATTTAGCTACTTCCAAAATGAGATTAACCTAGATGGATTAGTCCTACAAAATACCAAGCTTCATATCAAACGGTATGGTGATGAAACCCAAAATAACCTTTCGCTACTCTTGGATAAATTTGGTCCCAACGATCAAAGTAATAATGATGATCCACTAAGTATTTACCTCAATACCGTAAATTTGGCTGGAGTAGAGTTAAGTTATGATGATTATTTGCAAGGTCAGTTTTATGATTTTGAAATCCCCAATGGTAACCTATCGATTGATGGCTTGGATAGCGTAATCAGCTTGAATACCATTGTATTCAGGAATCCAATAATTTCTATCAAGAAAACGCAGGGTAGTGATATTGAGTTGGTGGCTGACACCGCTATGCAAGATACCTTGGAGGCAGTAATAGAGGCAGAAAATCAAAAGCCTTTTATACTGCAAGTGGATAAGATGGATATCTACAACGGTAGCTTTCAGTATTTAGATGAAGTGAAAAATACGGTTGAAGTCAGAGATAAAAATCACTTTAACCCCAACGACTTTGATTTAAAGCAGTTTGAATTTCATATCGAAAATCTGGGTATACAAAATGATAGTTTACAATGCCAGATCAATGAAGTTGCTTTTGAGGATGGTAAGGGCTTTTTACTAGAGCAAATCAGAGCAAAGCAATTATTGATAGCCCCACGTAAAATATCGCTAGAAGATTTTGTTGTCAAAACAAAAAATTCTGAAATAAAGGATAAAGTGGAATTGAAGTTTCGATCATACGATAGTTTTGCTGACTTCACCGATAAAGTGATTCTCCAAATTGATTTGAGCAGTAGTAAAATATCTAATCGAGACTTGGCATATTTCATACCTTCTCTTACAGGTAGTAAGTTGTTTTCACAAAACCGTAAGGAGGATGTAAGAATACAAGGGAAATTAAGAGGTAGAATCAATAATCTCAGTGGAAATGATATCACTATATCTATAGGTGATAGGACGAGCTTTCAAGGTAATTTCAGTACGAGAAATATTACAAACCCAGATCGTGCTTTGATCAATCTAACGGTAGACGAGATCAAA
>JAHDGW010000151.1:0-2262 GCA_020631635.1 Saprospiraceae bacterium | reverse complement strand
AATAATACCAGGATTCAATCCTCCAGAAAATTACTTTAAGCTCGGAAATATTCGTTTCGAAGGTCGATTTGATGGCTTTATCAATGATTTCGTTTCTCTAGGGGACTTGAAATCGGATATTGGCAGTGCCAAATTGGATATGCGATTAGACCTAAAAGATGGAAGAGATAATGCCAACTACAGTGGAGAGTTAGAGCTCAAATCATTTGATCTGGCTACGTGGAGTGAAGATCAAAACTTCGGTTTGGTAGACTTCAGCGCAACAGTCGCCGAAGGTAAGGGACTTACATTAGAAAATGCTAGTGCTGATTTAGATGCTTTGATTGATAATATTCAGTATAGAGGGTATGATTATAAAAACCTTTACCTGGATGGTAGAATTGATAAAAATAGATTTCTTGGAGATCTGATTGTAGAAGATCCCGATTTAGATTTTGAGTTTCATGGTGATATTCAGTTGATCGATGGTGTCCCTAAGTTGGATTTTGCCGCTGATATTCGTCAAATCAATTTAAAGCAGCTTAATCTAAGCCCAGATATTACAGGCCTTACTGGCAAAGTAGTGATCAACGCGGTAGGCGAAGGGCTTGCTGATTTTAGAGGAGATAGTTATATCACAGACTTTAAGCTGACTAAGAATGATACCTTATATACGATCGATAGCGTTTTTGTATCATCGTACCTTGTGGATGAGAATAATAGGAAGGTAGAGGCTTATACTGATTTTGCAAAAGTATCGCTCAAAGGTAAGTTCAATTTAAATTCACTCGTCAATGATACGAAACGGGTAGTCAGGAGAAATTTCCCATACTATGCCAAAGATCTAACGGTCAGCGATCAAAATCAAAACGATCAAGATTTTGTGTTTAAAATTTCTATGATCAAACCTTCTAATTTTTATGATTTGATGGGGCTAAAGCGGTTTGATTTTGAAAATTTAGATTTTTTTGGTGAACTCAATAATCTTACAAATACCATAAGCCTTCATGCCGATATACCTACTCTTAAGGTCAATAATATTGAGTTGAATAATGGAGTGCTAGATTTTGCCACGATGGATGCACAGGGCTCCATTAATCTGGTTACAGATACTTCTGCGATAGGTAGCTTTGTGGTAAATCCAATACAATTATCTACCGGTATCAATGGCGACTCTCTTGATTTCAGGTTAGCAACAGATAATTTAGTCGATTCATTACAACGAATAGATATAGGAGGAGTACTCAGCCCTCATCCTGATGGCTATAAGGTCAATATATATGATAACGAATGGCTCATGTTTGGGGATAAATGGGAAATCTCTAAAAATAATAGCATCGTTTTTGGCAACCAATCAATAGATATCAATAATCTACAATGGACGGATGGTTTTAGATTCATTTCAATAAAAGATATCAATCAAGAAGGGGTCTACCTGAGTGTAAATAATTTCGATTTCTTAAAGATTTCAGGTATCATAGACTATGATAAAATGAAATTTGAAGGGGCTGGAGATCTAGAACTTCAAGTATCTAACATATTTGACGATCCCGATATTGAGTTGGCCTTAGCGGTACCCGAGTTTAGTATCAATGGAGATTCTTTCGGAAGCTTGTCGGCAGATGTAATGAGAAAGAAAGATCAGCCGGCCATCATCTCCCTACTACTAGGAGATGAAAAATTTCAAGTAGGTATAGATGGAAACTATGATATAGAAAAGGACTTGCTTGACGGAAACTTATCGGCAAAAGATCTTCCTCTTAACTTCATGGAGTATATTATAGATACAGGTATTTCCAGTACTCATGGTACTATTGATGTCAATGTGGTGTTAAGTGGAAGCGCTGGGGACCCCAAGTTTAATGGTACCGCCTTCTTTAAGGACTGCGGATCAACGATCGATTATACCGGTATGCACTATACTTTTAACAATCAGCTGATGAAGGTAAGTGATACTTATCTCGATCTGAGTGGGGGAGTCTTAGAAGACCCAGAAGGTAATAAAGGTTATATCTTAGGTGGCCTAAAGCATTCGTTTTTACAAGATTTCAGAATGTTTGTCGATATGTACAGCGAGGATATCATCGTACTAAATACTACTCGAGAGGATAATCCACTTTACTATGGATTTGGAAAAGGAAAATTTGATGTTTCATTTCGAGGTCCTTTCAGCAAGGCTGATATGGTGATCAACGCCACTACAGGGCCGAGAACCGTCCTTAGTATGCCAGTAGATTATTTTTACACAGGATATGAAACTAGTTTCATCGAGTTTATTAATAA
>JAHDGW010000150.1 GCA_020631635.1 Saprospiraceae bacterium | reverse complement strand
TAAGATTTATATTAGAAATACCTATCATATAAGGTGTTATCTTTGATAAACTTTAAAAGCAATAGCGTTCCCATATTACGTAAGAAAACAAGATACTTCTATGTTATCTGAGATATACAGACATCTTAGCATTTCAATTGCTTATATGTTGTTATTATTTGTAGCGCTACTTCCTTCTGTAGGGTTATTTGCCCAAGTGACTCAAGCTGAAAGTCATTTTACCCGGATAAGTAGTGAGCTCTCTTATTTTGATCATCAACAGCTATACCTACCTAGTGTCAAACATAGAGATAAGTCTATGTACGATGAGGTACACTTATACCGTACCGAAATAGAAAATTCGATAAAACAGTGTCTAGCTATCGTACGACATGATCAGCAGTCAGATCAACAATGCATAGATCTAGCAATCAGAAAATATTATCCTCGATATGAGCTCATTGATATATTAATGACTGTGGCGGATATCAAGTACGTAGAAAAAGAATATCGGGATGCCTTGAATTTCTATAACTTACTGTCTCAATATGAATTAAGTAGAGCGCAGTATTCAGAGGCCAATTTCAAGAAAGCCTATTGCCATTTTGTGCAACAGGAATTTGATGAAGCTATTTTTTATTTTGACTTAGTCAAAGAAATCAAAAGTGACTACTACTACCCTGCCAACTACTATTTTGGTATGTGTCTATACTTTCAACAAAATTATGAAGGAGCTATCAGTACCTTCCAGAAAGTTGGTGATGCGCCTCAGTATAGATCATACATCCCCTACTACTTAACACAGATTTACTTTGCTGAAGCCAGATATGAAGAACTTATACGCTATGCTGAAAATGCTTTAACAAAATCTAGAATACAGAACATCCTGAATATTCGCTTACTCCTAGGTCAAGCTTATTTCGAATTACAGAAATACGACGAAGCTCTGCCTCATCTCGAATATTATGAAAATAACTCCGAAGAGTTAACCGCTGAGGAATTTTATCAGTTAGCATATACTCAGTATCGCCTTGGCAACTGTGACGACGCCATTGACAATTTTTCACAATTAGTAGAATTGGATACACAAATTGGACAGTTGTCTAATAACTACTTAGCGGATTGCTTTTTGAAAAGCGGAAATAAAAAATCAGCTCGTACTGCTTTTAGAAAAGTGAGTGTAATGGATTTCGACAGTCAACTAGCCAAAGAAGCGGAGTATAATTACGGTAAGTTGTCCGCAGAGTTAAACTTTGAGCGAGATGCCATCAATACTCTGATCAATATTGAATCTAGTTCTCCATACTATGCTGATTCTCAAAAAATCATTAGCGACATACTCAATAGAACATCGGACTACAGCAATGCCAATAAAATATTGCGTTCTATAAAGCGAAAATCGCCAGAACTACAAGCAACTCATCAGAGAGTCAATTTATATCAAGGAATACAGTACTACAAAGATAAAAACTATCAAAAAGCATTAAGCTTTCTAGATAGCTCTACGGTGTATCGTCAAAACGCTGAATTTACACTTAAATCCAACTTTTGGATCGGTAAAACGTACAATAACTTAGAGCAGGTCGATCAAAGCATAGATGCGTTAGAGACTGTACTGGAAAACAAATCAAACCCAAGCATAAAAGCACTTATCAAAGATGCTCACTATACACAGGCCTATAATTTCCTAAAGAAAAGTGATTACAAAACGAGCCAATATCATTTTAATGAACTCGCTATCATCTACGAAGAAAACGGAGTGTCCAATCTTAGCGACCAAGACGCCAAGCTCTATCAAGATGCTATGCTGCGTCAAGGTGACTGTATGTATAAACTCAAGCAATATAGCCGGGCACTTGGAAAATACGAAGGGGCTCTAGATTACGGCAACTACATGGGAGACTATGTGCTATATCAAAAGGCTACGTTAGAAGGACTGAGCGGCAAACCATATGATAAAATTATAAGCTTAGAAGAATTAGTTGCTCAATATCCTAAGTCGGAATATGCCGACCAAGCTTACTATGATTTGGGTAATACTTTCATGGGATTAGGTAATTCTGAGCAAGCAGTTACATCATTTGAAAAATTGGTGAAGACCTATAAGAATAGATCAGATCTTACTAATAACTCCTATCTCAAGCTAGGCTTATTGAGTTATAATCAAGGTGATGTACAATCTGCTCTATCCTACTACAAGCAGGTATTTGATAATAATGCCACAAGTAAAGAGAGCGCTGAGGCCTTGCTAGCGATCAAGGAAATTTATGTAGATGATCTCTCCACTCCTCGCAGGTATTTTGATTTCATCAAAGAGTTACCAGGTTACGAGCTTAGCGATTTGGAGCAAGATAGCCTGACCTATGCTGTTGCTTGGACTAAATACCAAGAGGCTGATTATAATAATGCGGTACTATCATTCACTCAGTATCTTGATAATTTCGAAAAAGGACTCTATAGCTTGGATGCTTACTATTACCGAGGTGAGAGTCATTCATTGCTTAAAAACTATAATCTAGCTCTGCAGGACTATGGCAAGATCATCGATATAGACAATGGAGAATATTCGAAAAAAGCATTAAAAAAGGCGGCAATCATCAGTTACAATCATGCACAGGATTTTAAACGAGCCTTGAATTATTACAGCCGACTAGATACATCACATTTTGATAAAAGTATTAAGCATGAAGCGCAAATGGGTGCCCTACAAAGTGCTTTTAGGATTAACGATAGAAATGAAATTACAAAGTATGGCAGATTGATCTACGATGATCCACTGTCTACCGTGGACGAACGTACTATAGCAGCTTACTATCTTGGAAAAGTCTATTATAACAGGAAAGACTTTGATAATGCAAAGGCCATACTCAAATTTGTAGTCAATAACTCCAAGAATAACAAGGCTGCGGAATCGAGCTATCTATTGAGTAAAATATCTTTTGATGAGGGTGAATTTGCACTAGCAGAAGAGCAATGTAATAATACCAATATGAATTATGGCGCATATCCTGATTGGGTCGCTAGAAGCCTGATACTCTTGAGTGATATATATGTGGTCAAGGAAGACTTATTCAATGCACAAGCAGCCCTAGAAGCGCTCATCGAAAACTTTAAATCGAATGAAGAAATTTTAAATACAGCTCAATCAAAGCTAGAACAAGTACAAGCTATGGCTGCGGATCAGAATCGTCTAAAAGAGCAAAATACTAATGGACTCATTGAATTAGATACTACAGGTAATGATAGGTAATATGACTACATACATACAAAGAACTTTACTCCTAGTCACTTTGGTGGTTTTCTTTTCCCTAACCATGGATGCACAAGAAGCCGAGTCGGAGAAACAGGATACGAGTAAATCAAATGAGCTAGATCTAGAGCAGGTAGAGGTGGTCAAAGAGTTCGATGCTCGTATTGCAAGAGTAAAGATGATACAGGTAGAACCTTCTATCGAGACTCCTCAGACAAATATCAAAACCTATGACTATAACATAACCGCAGTACCCGTAGATGTAAACTACCCCGCTCCAGTCATACGTCCACTGGCCATGCGACCAGCTCTATCAGATGATAGTAAATCTCACTGGGCAAGATTAGGATATTCTACACTCAATAGCCCGTATGCCTCCTTGGGCTCTAGTATTAGATATGATGAATTATTTGGGATAGACCTGTATGGTCATTACAACGGAGGTAGTGACACTGAGCCAGATAGAGATTATCAAGGAATCGACATCGATCTTGGTGGTTTCTATAATATTGATCTTTTTCAGATTTATGGCGATATTAATTTCGATAGAAAGCAATCCTTATTGACCAATGATAATCGTTTTATGATAGACCCAACACTAGACTTCGATCGAGTAAATTATCAAAATGGAGTAAGCCTAGGTATTAGAAATATGAATAAGGAAGGGGCTAATCTAATCTATGATGTAAACGCAGCTTGGACCTTGTCCAATACCAATGCATCTCTATTCTCAGGATCAGAAAATGATCTACTCTTAGACGGCGATGCGACCTATACTTTTGGAGATTTTAATCTAGTCAATTTCAACATAAAAAATCATCTTACAAGCTATCAGGACAGCACAGATTATCTAGCTGATGCTGAAATATCGAGTAGATTCAGTTACGATCAATTTGCTTTTGGAGTAGGTATAGACGCTGCTTATGTCAATGATGCACCAGTTATTTGGCCAAAACTGAGTATTGAGTTATTCAATATCGCAAAGCATTACATCCAACTAAGTAGCGATCAGCAGGTTACAAAAAATAGTCTGAACGAGATTTTATCACTAAATCAATTCATAGATCCAAGTCAAGATTTTTATCAAAACCGAATCAAGCAATCCGTTTCACTTGAAGTAAAAACAAATACGGATCAAATCTTAGATTATGGTATCAATGCCTCATATGACATCATTACTAATCAGGCTACCTTCCTCAATAGTGCCGATGATCTGAGGTTGTTTGCTATCAGATATGAAGATTTTCAACAAATTTCTTTACGCTTTGATTGCTCGTACGAATTGGGAGAACTTTTTTCGGTAAATGGTCAAGTGGTAAAGCAGTTTTTTATTTTAGAAGATGGTCAAGAACTTTTTCATATACCTAGTCTACAAGCTAAAGGGTCTATAGGTGCATACCTACTAGATGATGATCGTCTGCATGTAGGTGCTACATTTACAGGAACCGAGGCCACTCAATATCAAGACTTAGATTTTGTAATTCAAAAAAATAATTGGCAATATGATCTGAGTATTGAAGCTGATTACAATTTCTCAGATCATGTAGGATTATTTGTAAAGGGAAACAATTTATTGAATAATCAATATAGTCTACTAAATGGATATCCAACATTTGGAATACATCTGATCGGTGGTGTACAGGTTCAGTTTTAGCAATGTCCTGTGATGAAAATATGTTGAATATACAATACCATGATTGCTATCAAACATTCATCATTTCACTACAGATAAGATCTTCGCTTTCCTACCTTTTGGAGTCAAAATTTCTACTACATAATTACCTGTGATAAAATCATGTAGATCTATATCTATTTGATGATCACCCGCTTTGTATAACCTCTCCGAGACGACTTTGACTCGATGCCCAAGCACATCATATAGGGCAATACGCAAAGAAGTAGATTCTGTAATCGAGAGATTTAGGCTTGTGAAATTTATAGCGGGATTGGGATACATACGGATATCATCAAACTCTAGATTTACGTCCTCCGTATTGACCGAAGTACATGAGTTGATGATCGGTATATATTGAAAATCATCAAAGAGTACATCCCTGATTTCATCTTCTGATGCATCAAACCAATCTTTCAAAACACTGGCATATACTGATCGAAAATCGTATTGCATAGCTACACCTTCTTGACTATCGACAGTCTCAGCAATCTCAGGATTATCACCAATGATTGCTGGATTTATACACTTACCGAATATAAATAATGGGGCTGCACTACCATGATCTGTACCATTGCTAAAGTTGGATGCTATACGTCGACCAAACTCTGAGAATGTCATACTCAGCACTCTTTCTTCGCATCCCAACATCTTTAGATCAGTCTGAAAGCTATATGCGGCATCGCTTAGATACTTCAATAAATCAGCATGTACACCGGTGGTCGTTTCGCCACCCACAACTTGATCAGCATGTGTATCAAAACCACCTAGCGATACGACGTAGATTTTCGTTTTAGAGCCACCACTAACCAATTTTGCGACAATTTGCAGTTGCCTTGCAAGCGGATTTTCCTGATCATAACTGGCTAGGTTATTCCCTTGATCATATGCGGTAGATACCGAATCTGAATATGCATTAGTTTGTTTGATAGAATCTCTAATAAACTTGAGTTCCATCCCATAGCAAGAGTTATCTGTATTTCCCTCTACAGTCTCTTCTATCTGTGATAACTCCTCAGGATTGTTTAATGCGATACTATAGTTAGAGCTTATCCCTTGGCAGGTTTCTGATACAATATAGCCTAGTGTAATTGCAAAAGGATCAGGGTTTTCATCATTGGGATAACCATCTGGATATCCAGGATAGCGTAAATTCATAAATCTACCCAACCACCCTGAAGTCAAAAATTCATCTGAGGATGATCCGGTAGTCCATATATCTGTACTTCTAAAGTGAGATCTATTTTGATCAGGATAACCCACTCCTTGTACAAGTGACATCCTCGCATCATCATACAGTGCTTTCATACCACTAAGGTTAGGATGCAGTCCATTGGTGTCTGTGAAAGGGAGTATATCATTTTGAGGTATGATCACATTGGGTCTTGCATTGACCAGATTATCATATTGATTTAATGGTATCACCGTATTAAGTCCATCATTACCTCCATTGAGTTGAATGAGTACAAGTACTTTATCACTATCTCCATCAATGATATTGAATAGCCCAGAATTAGTCAATGCAGACACTTCCATACCACCAAGCATAAGAGGAAGCGTCAAGATCGAACCTGATTGTAGAAATTTTCTTCTTTTCATCATTTTAAAGTGGTATTAGCTTAAGTAATATTCTGGCATGCGAAGCATAGTGACTAAAACGAGTTTTAGCTTATTCTCTATAGATAGTGCCAACTCTTGATCATCAGGATTGGCCAAATGCTCTGAGTATTCTACGGTCCATTCGAAATCGGGTAAGCCTTGCAGAACATAGGCTTTAAGTACAGCCAATTGCTGCTCAGTCAAAATTCTAGGCATGAGGAGCTTGTTGAGATCGGCAAGTATCACATTGATATCATAGGGGTCTGAAAGGCCCGCAATCAACTTTAATCCACTCACTTCAAATCGCTCATCCATAATATCAAAGCCTACGTATGAAATTACATCAGTCAGTGTTCTTCTCAATGGTATAGTCACTGAGTTTATCCATAGTTGATAATATGATGGCTCTTGATAGTAAGCTTTCCACCCTGCTACATTGGGCGGACTAAATATCTCTTGTTGCAAGACACCACAATATGAAAATACCTGTGCCCAGAAGGTATACCTATTTTCTAACGCTTCAGGAGATTTTATATCAAATTGATTGAAAATAGCCATCATGAAATCTACTGGACTCTTGATCATACAACCTATTCTCTCTTCATCATAAAAATGTTGAGATCGGAATAATGTATTTAAGACCGGCATGATATCAAAATCATTTTCTCGCATGATATCCGCGAGCGGTTGAATGATATTATTTTCTATCTCATCCGTAAGCTCATAGTAGACAAACCATCTATATAATTTTCTAACAATAAAACTTGCTGGGTCGCCATATTCAAATATCGCATCTATAAGATCACTGTATTCTTCATTACCATTATTACTGATTTGGACGTTGCTAAATCTTGCTGATAATTGCTTGGTACTCGTATCGTGACGCAATGGCCGGAAGGTAGAACCGAATGAATCGATCAGAGAATTTTGCCGACCATATGTGATCCATCCTGTCAATATTTTGGCTATGGCAAGTACATCATCTTCTGTAAATGTAGTATAGTCTCCTGATCCGGCTAGCTGACCTTTCCCTACCGTAAAAAGCTCCAATAGCTCTCTTGCATAATTTTCATTAGGTGCTTCTACGGTATTTTCATCTCCATTGAGGTATTGGAGCATGGCAGGGTCAATCGTGATTTCTTTGACCAAGTCTCTAAAATTACTCAGACCGGTAGTCTGTAATGTATTATAGTATCGATATAAAAAACGAGCATCTTGAATATCAGAAACAACGAAGTGATTGTGCCAAAATAATGTGAGCTTTTCTCTAATACTAGGAGTATCATTTAGGTATAGGCCTACCGTCCAAGCTCTGATAGATACATGTC
>JAHDGW010000149.1 GCA_020631635.1 Saprospiraceae bacterium | reverse complement strand
AAATTTTAAATCTATTCCTGCATCTCCTGCAAACTGCAATTTTGATGAAAAATTGAGGGTAATTACATCTCCAAAATCTTCCTGAATTTTCAATAAATCTTCATCCTCAAAAAGCTCAGGGGAATTTTGATTTGCAGTATGAGCACTTGCAGCAATAGTGCTATAGAGGGATAACCATGACAAAGGGGATAGCTTAAAGCTTGTACCCAAAACGATGTTCTCTTCTGGTTTGATAAGTCTTTGATTAATGACATCAGGTATATTAGAGTCTTTGTCATCTTTAGCCCTAAACCCGGTGATATGAATATGATTTTTTTTTGTGCCAAAGCCAAATTTTATGGCTTGCGCATTTCTTTCGTATTGTTCTAATAAAGTTGCTCCTGCGATTATGGTATCTACCTGAGCTAATGGATTCTCAATCCTTCCTTGTAAGGCAGTGAGTTCCCACTTACCAGGTTTTAGAGAAACTCCAGCACCTCTGATAATTTGACCAGATAAAACATATGGGTGAAGATTAATGCCTGTATTGCCAAGATGAAGTGATATCCATTTATAGGTAGGATTGATGCTATATTGATTGAAGGGATTGCTTATCGTACCCTCTTGGTCTCTATATGTAAAACTTACAGGTACATCAATGCCGAATATTTTAAAATTAGGATTGGCCGATATGAAATAAGAGTAAGGACTCCTTCGGTTGTCTCTACCATCAGCTTGGTAGAATGCTCCTCCTAATGATATAGTACCATCAACGCTAATAGCTTTACTCGATAGACTTTCTAAGTTTTGTGATTGCCCTATTTGGAATACCAATAGGAGTAGAATGGGTAAGATGAAGTTTTTCATAATGTGGTTAGCATTGGGGTATATCTCATTGCCGACGCTAAATTAATTTTAGAGCAACATCTTATAGATCACCCTGTAGGGTGGTTTTTGCGACTACTATTGCTGACTATATTTGGAATATCATTAGTATAATATGATTACCTTAATAGAATAGTATGAGCGAAAACAATCAATACCATATAGGGATAGTAGAAGACAATATTGATATACGTAAAAATGTAGTAAAATATCTTAGCTATGATCAAGCATTTATCGTGGAGCATATATATGGATCAGTAGAATCGCTATTGCATGAAATCAATATCAATAGCAAGTTAAAACTCGATGCACTACTGCTAGATATTGGTCTTCCTGGATTGTCAGGACTAGAGGGAATACCTCTGATCAAGGAGGCATTACCCGACGTAGAAATCATCATGTTGACCACTTATGAAGAGGAGGATAAAATATTAAAGGCACTATGCACGGGTGCAACCTCGTATCTTTCTAAAAAATCTAGTCTTAGTGAAATTGCATCTGCTATAAAAATTGTGCTAAATGGGGGGTCTTACATGTCTCCTTCCATTGCCCGAGAGATTGTACAGCACCTCATGGGAGGTAGAAAAAGTAAAGCAACCATCTTAACTGATCGTCAAAAAGAGATCATAGAAGAACTTGCTAATGGAAGTAGCTATTCCATTATCGCCAAAAAGCTTTTTATTTCTGTAGAAACCGTACGATCACATGTCAAAAAGATGTACAAGACCTTGCAAGTCAATAATAAAACGGAAGCTATTGCCCTATATATGAAGGGGCAGATAGGTTAGTATCGAAGTCTCCACCAAGGATTTTTTTGCCCCTCTATGGATTCTGCAATAAAGTCAGTCATTTTGAGATTGTACTCTTCTTGCGCTATATCTTTCCCCTTGATTTTTTTAGGAATAGGTAATTTTTCTATAGCTGTATTAAGATCTATTTCGGTAGCTGTAATGATTGCATCGCCTTCGTTTTTATTGATTTCTAAGATCATACCGGGTAATCCACTGAAACCTTCAGGTCCACCAAAAAAGGGTAATGCATCGGTAAACCAAGCATGAACAGTTTGTTCGGTTACAGGATCATAGGTTTCGGCTTTCATGCAGATATAACCGTTGATTTCTTTCAGTTCGTTGAGGATTTTCCATTTTGTTTTAGCTATGTTTCCTTTGATTTTATATGTTTTACCAACAAAATCCCTTTGATCGATATATGTATTTTTGCCATGATCTCTGATAATGAGATATGGATCTTTTTTCCAACTATATCCTACGCTTGATTCTTCTTTTTTGTAGGTATATACCGACTTATCATCCTTAAAGGTGAGTACATAATCTCGTCCCTTAGATTCTTCATTACCCCAAGTCAACTTACGTCTATCGATATCCTCTTGTGTCACCCAAGGTAGTTTTGACATAATAGATATCCAATCCGTTTTGCGATTATACGTTATTGTACCTTCTATACTTTGTGCTGCTAGTGAAATTGACATCACCATTAACAGCCCCAAAACTGAAATTTTTATATTATTTATCATGATTAAGGTCATTTAAATTTTACCACCAGTGATTTTTTCTAGTATCTGTTTTTACTCCTCTCATATTATACGTCACACTAGCCATTATATATCTCGCAAGTGATACGGTACTAGACTGGTAGATACCTATACCAGACGCAGATTGGTTAAATCCAAGATTTTGGTTGAATGCGTCATAAATAGATAAGCGAACCTCAGCTTTATTGCTGAATATAGGTCTGTATAGCGAAGCATTCAATATGGGGATAGATTGACTTTGATTAAATCTATCATTTTGAAAGTTTTCATAAATGAAATTGATATCAGTAAACATCCCGAATAAAAGCTTACTTTTTATCTCTGCACCGTAATTTGTTGTGGTGACCTGTTGGTTTTGACTCTCTGCGATATCATACTCAGTATTTGACCTACGATATCTAGCAGTTAGATAGATGGACATTTCTTTCTTTGGTGTAATACTCAATCTTACGAAAGGCGCATAGGTAAACGTTGTGGTATTATTCTCAAAATCATTGACGATAGTTGGGTTTATATTTTGAGTTAGATTTATATTAGATCTAACAGATATCTTATTCTTAACAATAGGAAAGCTCAAGCTGAAATAACTGTTAAAGGATGATCCTCCGTCTATATTGATAGGAACAACCGTAGTCACTAGGTCTTCATCTACGGTTTCGTTTCGAGAAAACTTATTTTGATAGAAAGAGTAATTACCATTCAAGCTTATACGTACACCTGATAAAGGATAACTTCTGCTTACTCTAGCACTTACCCGATTTTGTATTTCCGGTTTTAATGCGGCGTTACCTATACGTATATAAAGCGGGTTGATATTATCTACAAAGGGCTGTAAGTCTGCAATATCTGGTTCATTAGCATCTCGAGAATAAGAGATATCTATATAGGAATTTCTTACAGGGCTGAAATTGATATTTAAGTAGGGGAGCCAATTGCTGAAACTTATGTCGACGGGTTCTATCATTTGCACAGAGGCAATCGTTGCTTGTCCTTTTAGATCAAAATTTTGCAAGGCTAGACCTAATGTAACATTGGTCCCGTCATTAGAATATCGCAGAGAAGAACCTACACGATTATATATGATGTCATTATCATAGGTCCTAGTCAAGAAATCATTCGTAATGAGTTCATTACCCACAATATCAAATACTTGTCGATCACCATTTTCTGATCTGTTTCTATGATTATAAAACGTTTGTGAAAAAAAGTTACCTCCTAAGGGTTCGACATAAAGGGCATTTGCTTTAAACACAGATTTGTCCTGATCATTGAGGTTTTCTTGCAGTATAAGCTGATTATCTTCAAGGTTGCCTTGATCATCGTAGAATTCTAAGTTGGAATTCAGATCATAATTTTTATCGAGTTGAGTATTGAGAATAGACGCATTCAGACCTAGGCTACGGCCTTTTTTCATAAATTTTCTACGCAGTAGTATAAGACCATTGAGCAGGTAACCGTCATTTTTTTCAAGGTTAGAATACGTATTGGCAGTTGTCAATATATTATTTCTAAGTAGGCTAGAAGATCCGCTAGATCGATTCTCTTCATCTATATATGCACCGTTGAATTCTACCTTTACCGTGGTCAATGAATCAACCTCCTGTTCTAGTTTGACTTCTGCACGATGACCTCGAGACAGATTATTACTCAAAGCATCTCTATTTTCATTTTGAGTAAAATCTGTCAAAAACCTATCTTGATTGGTGATGGTGCTGCGTTCGATACCCACTTGATTGTAATAATAGACTGAACTTACTTTAGTCTTTTTATGATCATAATTAAAGTTGATCCCGCCATTGTAGTTTTCTGGAAAACCTCCACTATTACCACCAGAAAAGAATATCGACTGAATATCGGCTTCAATACCAGAATTACCACCAAATACGAAGAATCTTCCACCGCCACCAAAACCATAGTCCGTACCGCCTCCGAAATTGAATGATTGTGACCCCAGGAAGTCCTGATAGTCATCCCAAGAGAGTCCATTACGACCGGTATTATTAGCGACTCCTACTAAGCTAAATTGTATTTTCTTGTTGAACTTGTTGTAGTTTCCTTTGAGCTCTCCCGTGTTTTCCGAACCAGATCCTGCTATAATCTTTCCAAATCCTCCACTTTTAAACTCCTCCTTAAGCTCTAGATTCATGGTTTTGTCTTGTGATTCAGATGTTGCACCTGTAAGCTCTTCTTGTTCTGATTTAGTATCAAAAACTTGTACTTTTGAAATACCTTCTGCGGGTAGATTTTTCGTAGCTGCTTTAGGGTCAGATCCGAAAAAGTTTTTACCATCCACGGTCACTTTGCTGATGTTTTTACCATCTTGAGAAAGACTCCCGTCAGCCTCCACTTCCATGCCGGGTAATCGTCTTAGGAGATCTTCTACCGAAGATCCTTCAGGTACCTGAAAAGTAGATGCGTCGTACTCAATGGTATCGCCTCGCATTTTGATGGGCGCTTTTGCCGCTTTGACTACGACCTCCATGAGTTGCTCATTGAGGGGTGACATTTTCAATATCCCACAATCCACGTCTTGCCCACTACTAGAAGCATCCACGGTCAGCGGAATAAAGCCTACATATGTACATTTAATTAAGTGATTTCCAGAGGTGACATCCTTAAATCTAAACGAACCATCTAGTTCTGTTCTCGTAAATTCTACAAGAGTAGAGTCAGATTTTTCAAGTAAAACAACGGTCGCATATGCTTGAGGATTGTTCAGCGTATCTTCTACGATCCCTTTGATACTATAATCTTGCCCATTTATGGATGGCAGGAAAATAATGAAGGTCCAAAAAAGAATAAAGCTGAGTCTAAATAATTGCATGAGTGGTACCCTTTAAAGTTAACTGCATTCAAGTTACACTTTCTATCTTATATATTGATTAGTTTAATATTTCTATAAGACTATTTGTGGTCGATGATCGATGAGTGGTATGATGTTGTAGACGAGTTTTACTTTAGGACTAAATCATCAAAGCACTTTAGCATACAGATCCATATTATTTAAAAATGAGTTGCTCTATATTTCATGTGCATTTCGATATTTTTCTAATTTTGCGCTAATCCTATGAGCTTAAAGACGATGCTGTCTTTAGCATCATAACCGTATAAATGTAATTGTCAATGGGATGGTTTAATAGACTCAAAGATGGAATTCAGACTGCGACTAAGTTTAAGAAAGAAGCTCCAGATGGTTTATGGCATAAGTGTCCGAAATGCGCAGCAACACATACCGTAAAAGAACTCAAGGAAAACGTATTCATTTGCCCTAAATGTGACTACCATATACGGATTGGTTCTCACGATTACTTTGACATTGTATTTGGAGGTAAATATGAGGAGCTATTTACAGATCTAGTATCAAAAGATTTCCTAGAATTCACTGATCTCAAGCATTATAAAGATCGATTGGAAGCTTCAAAAAAGAAAACTGGACTCAAAGATAGTATGAGTGTTGCTCATGGTAAGATCAATAAAAAGCCTTTGGTCATTGCTGCAATGGACTTCAGTTTTATTGGGGGATCCATGGGTAGCGTAGTAGGCGAGAAGATAACACGAAGTATCAATTATTGTCGCGAACATCGCATACCCTTTATGATCATTTCTAAGTCGGGAGGAGCACGTATGATGGAGTCTGCCTTTAGCTTGATGCAGATGGCAAAGACAAGCGCAAAACTTTCTCAGCTAGCCAAGGAGGGAATACCTTATTTTAGTTTCCTTACGGACCCTACCACAGGAGGAGTAACCGCCTCATATGCAATGCTAGGAGATATCAATTTTGCAGAGCCTGAGGCATTGATCGGTTTTGCAGGACCGAGAGTGATCAAAGAGACTATCAAGAGAGATTTACCAGAAGGTTTCCAGAGATCAGAGTTTTTACTAGATCGAGGGTTTCTTGACTTCATCGTAGATCGAAGAAACCTTAGAGAACGACTGGATGATTTGCTGACCATCTTCTCGTTATCAGATGCAGCGTAATATTACAGACTTATCACCTTCATAGACTTATCTAGAGGATTCAAATATTGCATTAGCGTTTCGATATATGATTCTCCATATCTTGCGATGAAGGGTAGACTATTACTTTTCCGCTCTTGTAGTCCATTATTGGGAAAGAGCTGATCTTTGAGCCTTTTGATCTTTTTAAGATCATTTTCTGATTGAGACTTATAGGCACGATGTATACGAGAGTCTATCTGTTTGAGTAACTTTTCTTGTTTACTACTTTCTGCAGCTATCCATTTGCTCAGACTAGGATCGGCTTTCGCAGCATCTAATTTTAATCGTTCAAAAAGGCTACTAAATTCTGCATTATAGTTGTCGAGTGCAAACTCATGTTTGTTTTCGGCCTGTATATATTGTTTGATCAATTCATCTTCAGTTTTGAAAATATCTTCAATCTGTAGATTCAGTTTTGCGATGAGCTTTTGATGCCCCTTATCCAAGATCATGATAGAATCTCTTCTGAGTAATAAAGGGAAACGGATATTAAACTCCTCAAATTGAGTTTTTCTTTCCATCCAATAGGCTAATTCGCCACCACCACCGACATATGCCAGATTAGGTAAAATATGCTCCTGATATAAAGGTCGAATCACGACATTTGGAGAAAAAGAAGCAGGATTCTGCTCTAACTCTTGAATAATCTCTTCTGCTGTAAAACTTATATCTGAGTCTACGATGACATATTTCCCTTCTTGAAAATCAATTCTACGTCTTGCCCCTGGGGTAAGATAAAAGAGATTGATATCCCTAGGAAAGGCCTGTGATTTGATATCAAGTAATTGCTCTATTTTGAGCTGTTGCTTTTTGACTAGCTTTTGACTTTTCCGTTCTAAGATTTCTTTTTTAAAATGAGGAATAAAGGCTTTCTTAAGCTCTGGATCATCCATCATAAGTTGTACTAGACCATACTGCTGAGTTAAGTGATGGACAAGATTATGCATAAAACTAGCATAAGAACTAGCTTCTTTGAGGCTATCCAGTAGATACTTTTTGAGGCTTTCAAAATGTGCCTCACGAGCTAGCATTTCTAAAAGCTGATCTATGATTTCATGGATCCCCTCTGTATTATATCTTCCTATGGCACCGCCCTGATGATTATCCCAGGTCAACTCATTACCAAAAACTTCTGTATGATTAATTTCTTCAAAGTCATGATCTTCTCCTCCATGTACAAACATAGGTATGATTTTGATATCAGGATATGCCTTCTCCAGCTCTTGGGATAGTCTGATACAAGAGATCATTTTAGAAATATAATATAAGGGACCAGTAAGTAAAGAAAGTTGATGTGCGGTGACTACAGTAAATGTATTATCCTCTAGAAGAGCATCTATGTTATCGGCTAGCACATTACTCAATTTTAGACCTTTGTATTGCTTTTTAAGTACCTTATGTAGTAAATTTCGATCTAAAGAATCTGATCGTTT
>JAHDGW010000001.1 GCA_020631635.1 Saprospiraceae bacterium | reverse complement strand
ACTATTTAATATATTACTTGTTCCCGCTCCATTGGCTCCTATCAGAGCTGTCAAGTTTGTACTAAGTTTTAGCTTGGTATTTAAACAAGACCTATAGTTTACAACATTTATATTATTAATCTTTATCATTTTCTTATCTTTTAATTATCGCTAACAATATTATAACAAGAACTTTATTCCATATAACATCCCAAAATGGATATTTATGTGGAACATTATTCCATGTTAATTATTTCCACAGAATCTATACACATCCCAATAATTCCCAATCATCCCTACTTTCCGTCATGGTATTTCAATGCTAGCACGTATCTTCACCAATCTAAATAAATTTGTTGATGAAACATATATTATCCCTAATCTTTCTTTTCGCGATAAGCGTCACTGCATTTGCACAAGAAAATACCAATCAAAATAAGTTTAGACAGCTGGGTCAAGACTTACCTACGCCCAACTCATACCGCACCGCCGCAGGAGCGCCTGGTCATGAGTACTACCAGCAAGAGGCCGACTACAAGATGGATATCACCATCGATGATGACAATCAAAAACTCTATGGCGAGGAGACCATTACCTACTATAATAACTCTCCTGATGCACTCAGCTATCTATGGATGCAGCTCGACCAAAATGTACGTGCCAAAGACTCTGATAGTCACCTAATACGTACTAGCGAACTCGACAAACGTACATCGCTATCACAGATGGCTAAGATGAATGATAAGTTTGACGGTGGGTTTAATATCGATTATGTCAAAGATGCTAGCGGTAAGGCACTACCCCATACCATCAATAAAACGATGCTACGTATCGACCTGCCGCAGACATTAGTCTCCGGTGCTCAGTATACCTTCAAGGTAAAATGGTGGTATAATATCAATAACACCAAGAAGAATAGAGGTCGATCAGGATACGAGCCCTTTGCAGAAGACGGTAATAACGTATACGTCATCGCACAATACTTCCCACGTATGTGCTCATACAATGATGTGGAAGGCTGGCAAAACAAACAGTTTCTCGGTAGAGGAGAGTTTACCCTCATTTTTGGCGACTACGATGTCAATATCACCGTACCTGCCGATCATCTCGTAGCAGCATCAGGTAATTTACTCAATGAAGATAAAGTACTCAGCAAAACACATAAAAAGAGATTAGCTGAAGCTAAAAAATCTTATGTACAACCCGTAACTATTGCTACACATGACGAAGCAGAGGAGCGTATGAAAGATAAAGCTAGTAAAACTAAGACCTGGAAATTCCGTGCTGAGAATGTACGAGACTTTGCCTTTGCGACTTCTCGAAGATTCATCTGGGATGCCATGGGTGTCAAAATGGATGATGGACGTACTGTCATGGCGCAATCTATGTGGACCAAAGAAGGAGATTGCCTCTGGAGTAAGTACTCTACTAAGGCCGTCGCTCATACCATCAAGTGGTACTCTCACTATACCTTTGATTATCCATATCCAGTAGCTTGGTCTATCGATGGTAACATGGGTATGGAGTATCCGATGATCTGCTTTAACTATGGACGCTGTGAAGATGATAACACCTACTCACAACGTATGAAATATGGTCACATAGGAGTGATCATCCACGAGGTAGGACACAACTGGTTTCCGATGATTGTCAACTCTGACGAGCGCCAGTGGACCTGGATGGATGAAGGCCTCAATACCTATATGCAATACATCACAGAGCAACACTGGGAGCGAGACTATCCATCACGTAGAGGGCCTGCTCATAAGATCACCAACTATATGGGCGGTGACAAGAGTAGAATATCACCGATCATGACCAACTCAGAATCGATTTTTCAATTTGGTAATAACGCCTATGGTAAGCCGGCGACGGCACTCAATATTTTGAGAGAGACGGTGATGGGTAGAGAGTTATTTGATCATGCTTTTAAAGAATATGCCAACCGTTGGAAATTTAAACATCCGATGCCTGCTGACTTTTTCCGTACGATGGAAGATGCCAGCGGAGTTGATTTAGATTGGTTTTGGAGAGGATGGTTTTATACCAATGATCATGTGGATATTGCTCTGGAGAATGTAAAGCCTTTCGTACCTAAAAGACTGAATCCTATCGCAGCTAGTAAGCAAGATATGATGTCACGTGATGAAGGTCCAGAAAACATCAGCAAAATCAGAAATCGCGAAGCTATAAAATCTACTCTAGCTGATGAAGATCCTACAATAGTAGATTTCTACACAGGATATGATCCTCTGAAAACCAATGTACTAGACGAAGAAGAATATCAAGCATACTTAGATGGATTGACGGATGAAGAAAAATCCTTTGTTGAGTCTGGAAAAGAAATCTATGAGTTGACGTTCACAAATGTAGGCGGACTCGTGATGCCAGTGATTTTCAACTTTGTATACGAAGATGGTACCACAGAGACCGTACGAGTACCAGCCGAGATCTGGAGAATGGGCTCAGAGTCAGTAACTAAAGTTTTCCAATCTTCTAAACCAGTAAAAGAGATCGTTCTAGATCCTTATCTAGAGACTGCTGATGTAGATAGAAGTAATAATTACTATCCACCACGTAAGGAGCCTAGCCGTTTTGATCTATTCAAAGAACGTAAGGTGAAAGAAAATCCTATGCAACGTGATATACGTGCTAAACAGAAAACGAAAGTCATTAAGCCTTAGGCGCTTTGCGCCGTTTAGGGTTTAGGGTTTAGGGTTTACCGGCAAACTAAATTGTAGCTCTTAATGACTAGTGAAAAAATGAAAAGACTTAGAATTTACTTAGATACTTCTGTTTTCGGTGGATATTTTGATAACGAGTTTAAAGAATTCACCAGACCGCTATTTGAAAGAATCAAGGCAAATGAGTTTGAAGTAATTTTCTCTAACATAACCGAAAATGAATTATCTGGTGCACCTGATTTCGTTAAAGAACTAGTCAGCTCGCTGCCTGAATCAGATACGATATTTGTTGAATCTAATGATGAGGCAACCAAACTAGCTAACCAATATATAAAAGAAGAAGTAGTAGGTAAAACTTCATTTATTGATTGTTTACATATAGCCTTAGCCACTATTCATAACGCTAATATTCTTGTAAGTTGGAATTTCAAACACATCGTAAACGTTGTAAGAATAATTGGCTACAATTCAGTGAATTTAGCGCAATCATATAAACAAATTGATATTCGATCACCAAGGGAATTATTACAATATGAAGAATAATAAAGAGCATACCAAAATAAAGGAATTTGATGCCGTAAAATTTATGCGTCAACAGCGAGAGCGAATTTTATCAGAAATCTCATCTTTAAATAGCACCGAAATATCTGAATACTTCAAGAAAAATACTCCATCAAAAAGAGTAAAGCCTAGTGCATAGTAATATATAAGGCGGAATACTTTCTTTGGTCATACTTCACTTATCATCATCTGCTATAATTATAATTGTAAGATAAGATGTCTTACGCTTGAAGACTTTGTCTCCTAAGCTTTACTTAAAACTGCCTATATGCCAAAGTATTCCGCTAGGGTCATGCAGAAAAAATTCTTTACCCCAATCATGATGTACCATCTCTGATAGTCGTACGCCTTTATACTTATCCACTAGTTCTAAAGACTTTAGTCGTTCCAATTCTTCGTCAGGATCTTCTACCTCCAAAAATATCATGGTATTGTCTACCCAGTCTTTCACATATGCAGACTGCAAATAAAACCCGAGATCATTTCGTTGGAAAAAACACATCTTAGGGTCATCATATATCAACATGAAACCCATATCTAGATAAAATTTCTTAGATAACTCAAAATCTAATGCTCCTATAAATGGTCGGATGGATGATGGCATATGAGTAAAATGTATATTTAATCTAAAAATAAGAGTTTAGCAGGTGACATGCTCAGTAGTATTGGCAACTTGATCCCTTACTATACTTTTTATATCAGGCATGGCTGATATCTCATTTGATAGAAAAGAAGATATTAAAAGAAGATGTCTCCACTGCAGCCTCCTTGATAAGGTAAGCAATATTAAATACTAGCCTCTCCTACGCTCCAGCAAGATCATCATCATAAGACCTAGCAATAGCTCGACTTCCTCTTCCTCAGAAATATCACCGAGCTTGGTTATGGTAAAATTTCTACCAAAAAAACTCGGTTCCTTAGCTATACGAACGACCTCTTGTCCATCGGGACGGGTCACAATATACTTTGGATTAAACAGATAACCGGTAAGGAAACTAAGTATTGGTATTTCACCCAATAATCCATCTAGTACTTTGGCCCATGCATTTTCCTCTTTGATCAAAAAATCCTGTTTACGCTGCGGATCAAAAATTTCGTACGTTGCTTTCCATAGTGATGCCCAGCCCTTGCGCCCGATACTTCCTTGCTCCTCGTCCAACTCATTGTAAAAAGAATACATGGTATTGAAGTCTATCCACTTATTTGCCTTTATCCGATATATTAAATTGACACGTTCTTCATCGCTATAGATCTGTATGTCTTCTTTGAATTTAAACATCTTTTGACGTACATAAGCGATCAACTGACCATTGGCATCCGTTGCCCTGAAGTCATTGGATAAGGTCGAAATCTTAAATTGAAATTGGAGTGGAAAATTAAACATAACAGATTGTTCACATTGATTAGAGCTACAATTTAGCTTTTATATATTAAAATCAATAATAATATAGCTTACACCATTGAGTTCATTGCTATTTGATATCTTCACCGCCTTATAGCAGAGATACTTAGTTTATGATACAATACATCAAAAATTTAACCCAAGATCCAAAAAGCGATATACTATCAGGATTGACTGTGGCACTGGCACTAGTACCAGAGGCGGTTGCATTTGCATTCGTGGCAGGTCTTGATCCATTAGTAGGATTGTACGGAGCATTCTTTATGGGTATTATCACTGCTGTATTTGGTGGTCGACCTGGTATGATATCTGGAGCAACTGGAGCCATGGCAGTAGTCATGGTACACATGATATCAGAGGGTAATGCCGTAGGCGCAGCCTTAGATGAAGCTATCCCAAATCTCGGATTACAGTGGTTATTGATCACTTTATTGATAGTAGGAGTGATCCAGATTTTCAGCGGGCTACTGAGATTAGGTAAATTCGTAAGATTGATACCGCATCCCGTAATGATGGGCTTTGTGAATGGATTGGCGATCGTTATCTTTCTGGCACAGCTCAATCTATTTAAAGAAACAATAGACGGTACCCAGCAGTGGATGACCGGAAGTGACCTATACATCATGCTAGGTCTCGTAGGTCTTACGATGCTCATCATGTGGCTATTACCTAAACTGACAACAAAGATACCCTCAGCTCTAGTAGCAATCGTAGTAGTAGCTGCCGTGACTATTTTAGGTAATATCGATGTGAGCACGGTAGGCTCATTTATACGTGACGGTGGTGGTAGCGGATTAGAAGGCGGATTACCTATTTTTCAAGGTCAGCTATTCAGTATGATACCTACCATATCAGGTCATTGGTCTTTAATATTGATGACGGCTTTTTTATTGGCAGCCGTAGGATTGATAGAGTCCTTGATGACTCTTAACCTGGTAGATGAACTTACCGATACTCGTGGTAGCGGTAATCGAGAGTGTCTAGCACAAGGAGCAGGTAATATTATTTCTGGATTTTTCGGTGGTATGGGAGGATGTGCCATGATCGGCCAGTCTATTATCAATGTAAATTCTGGTGGACGAGGTCGATTATCTGGTATAGTGGCTTCCGTGACGCTTCTTTGTTTTGTACTTTTTGGATCAGCACTGATAGAGCAGATACCTATTGCCGCTCTAGTCGGGGTCATGTTTATGGTAGTGATCGGTACATTTGCTTGGAGTAGCTTCCGCATACTCAATAAAATTCCAATACCTGATGCTATTGTATTGATCGCAGTCTCGGTGATTACCGTATGGCAAGATCTCGCCATTGCCGTTATTGCTGGTGTGATTATGTCAGCATTAGTATTTGCATGGAAAAATGCAACCATGATACGTGCTCGTAAACATACCAAAGAAGATGGTACTAAAGTATATGAGATATGGGGCCCTCTATTTTTTGGATCCGTACAAAATTTCAACTCTAAATTTACCGTAAAAGATGATCCCGAGCAGGTAGAGATTGACTTCATAGAATCTAAAGTGAGCGATCATTCTGGTATAGAAGCTCTACGCAATATTGCCAATAAATACATCGACTCTGGTAGATCGATCAAAGTATCTCATCTAAGTACTGAATGTAAGGCACTACTTATCAAAGCTAATCCTGAGTGGGAAAACTATATCGAGCATGACGTAAATGATCCTAGATATCATGTGATGTCTGATATATTGGCAGATGATGTGTAAGCTGTATCTTACTGTACATGACCAATCCATTAGATCAGCTCATTACAAAATTAACAAATCAGATACCCAGCACTAAAAAGAGGGTACTCAAACGGGGAGAAATCCTGATCTACGATGGTAGCTATAATCAAGATATCTATATCGTAAATCAAGGCTGTATACATATGTATATGATGATCAATGATCAGCCTCAATCTATTAGATTTGCTTACAATGGTTCCTTATTTACTGCAATAGACAGTTTCTTTGGGCATCAGGCTAATCAATATATATACCAGGCTATACGTAAGACAGAAATACAAATTATACCTAAATCTGACTTTGATTATTTTATATCTCAGGATCAAGATCATTTAGTTCTTTGGAATAAAGTCCTTCAACTTCTAATACTTAGTATGGTAGAGCGAGAAAATGATCTACTTCATAGTAACCCAAAAGATCGACTGGATAGAGTGTTACGGCGGAGTCCACAGTTATTTCAATATGTCCCGCATAAGTATATTGCATCCTATCTTAGAATGAGTCCAGAGACTTTATCACGTCTACAAAAATCTTGATTTGAATCAAGCTTTCTTAATCGAAAAGCATAGAACTTTGATATATGAAGATTAAACAAAGTGAACTGATCAAAGATTTAAGCATACAGATAGAATCACAAATTTCATTTGTAAATCAGCTTAAGAATATATCAGATGATATATTGAATTATCGATCATCATCAGATCGTTGGACCATACTGGAAAATATAGAACATCTCAATCGTTACGGAGATTTTTATGTCCCGGAGTTTCAAAGAGTTTTATCACATACTCAGAAATCCATCAACATAGCTGAAGTCTATAAAAGTGGCTGGCTTGGTAACTACTTTGCCAATATGATGCTTCCTGATACTTCCAAACAGAATACTTTTAAGAGTATGAATCCTATCCATGTTGCGCTTGATAAAGATGTATTAACCAAACATCTACAACAGCTTAAGCAGATTATGAATATCCTGGATCAGGCTAAGACCAGTAATCTGTCTAAAATAAAGTGTAACATATCTATATCAAGATGGATTAAGCTAAGGCTTGGTGATACGCTACGTGTAGTGATATATCATCAAAATAGACATCATCATCAGATCAATGATATCCTGAAATCTGCTAAGCTAAACCCATTAGAAATTCTTCCAATAGACTATTAAATACTTCTGGATGCTCCATCATAGGGGCATGTCCGCATTTATCCACCCATTGTAGCGTAGAATTCGGGATCAATTCATGAAATTTTTCAGCTACAAATGGTGGAGTCACATTGTCCTGTTTTCCCCATACGAGTAGAGTAGGTGCTGTAATCTTATCGATTTTATCTTCTAGATTTTGCCTCACTGCAGACTTTGCCGTGATCACTACACGTAAAGCTTTTTCACGATCGGTTACCGTTTCAAATACTTCATCCACGATTTCTTTGGTTGCCACCTTAGGGTCATAAAAGGTATTCTCTACCTTTTGTTTGATAAAATCATAATCACCACGTTTAGGAAACGTAGATCCAAACGAATTTTCAAATAAACCAGAACTACCTGTAAGTATTACAGAACTCACTCGCTCTGGTCTCTTGAGCGTATATAATTGCGCTAAGTGACCACCTAAGGAGTTACCCAATAAATGCACCCGCTCATATCCCTGATCCTCGATAAATTCCTCAATAAAATCCACAAGATTGGGTAAAGATAATTGATCAAAGGGCCATGTCAACAAAGGCAACATAGGAACAACCACCTTGTATTGCTTACCAAATTTATTAATGATACCATCAAAATTACTAAGGTTACCCATGAGACCATGTAACAACAAAATTACCTCTCCTGTACCGTCACTTTCGTAATATTGATACTCCTCCTTGTAAGACTTAAGATTGTCCATACCTTGCATTCTAGCTCAAAAGTACCATTTTATACAAGCATTACAGAATTACGTAAATCAATAAATCTTTAACTACTTCGCAATCTCAAGAATAAATCCAACCAGAGGACTACTAAAAGACATGCGCCTACTAAGTGTAATGGCTGAGCAATCGCAGGCATATCTAAGTAAGCCATAATGACACCAAGTAATATATTGAAGATCGTACATACAATGATTAAGATCATAGACTTAGAAAGAGCACTGATGCCTCTATACTTGAAAACCGCATATCCCGTAATCAATAATACTAACCAAGAAAAGCTGCGATGTACTGAAAATATATTACCTAAACGATCTATCCATAGCTCTCGCTGATCATACGATAGTGCCTTACTGACGATATCAACCTCTTCTCTTACTTGTGTACCTAAAACTACTTGGAGTAATACTACAAGGATAGTAACTAGAGGTAGCCATCTGAGCCATGCACTAACTCTTACTTTATATTCTCTAAAAGCGGCGATATTAATCAAAGGAAGTCCAGCCAATATAATCGCCACCAGCATATGTATGGTTATTTTTGACACCGCCAGATTAGCGTCTACTACGGTCTTACCTAGCCAACCTTGAAACCCAGTAAGTACAAATAATACAAAAGCTGTAATGAAAAATACCCTCCGTGATGTACGTCTCGTAATAACAAAACTCCATATCAAATAGATAAAAACAAATACCCCAAGCAATGCACCTAAGAGCCTATTGATATACTCGATCCAAGTATGATATACATTGAATGAGTGATCGATATCTTGTTTATCCAAGTAAGATTGATAATCAGCCGGCAACTCAGATGCATCCAACGGAGGTATCCACATCCCAAAGCACTTTGGCCAATCAGGACATCCCATACCACTCTGAGTCATACGTACCGTACCGCCGGCAAGAATGACTAAAAATACTGCACCGATTAAAAACCAAGTATAACGTACGTAACGATTTTTTTGAACAGTATTCATATCATCTTATATATTACTCAAATATAGAATTGGAAGCGGCAAAAATGGTTTATCCACATCTTCCTTTTCCTATAAATATTAATAATCTATTTTTAAAAAAGGGTTTATTATTATTAGTAAGTGAATATCGTGGATAAGTATATTGTCTTTAAGCACGTATTGCAAGTATTCACATTTCAATATATATTCTTCACAATGTTCATTATGGTCAGATCTATGAGATATAGTTGTATCAACAATTTAATGTGGATTGTGTAAAACTGTTAACATAATTACTTTTGGTAAGCTTCATTGTTGGGTAGTCAGTTTTATACGATCAAAATTTGTTCAAAAAAATCGTCCGCAAGCGGATTTGACAGTCTTTTCCGCCTTGCTTGATTTCGTTGTGGAATATTGGCCTCTTATTCACATCGTATTTCTATCTTGATGTGGATAACTATTAATCAATTTTATTTCCATGAGACTAGTCATACAAAGAGTATCCGAAGCCAATGTAAAGGTAGAAGGAAAAGTGGAAGGAGCCATCAATAGTGGTTTTTTAATCCTATGTGCCGTTACCCATGAGGATACCATGGAGGATATAGAATGGTTGGTCAGAAAGGTGATGAATATGCGTATATTCTCAGATGATCAGGGAAAAATGAACCTGAGTATAATGGATGTGAAAGGCTCATTTTTAGTGATCAGCCAGTTTACTTTATATGCAAGCACCAAAAAAGGCAATAGACCATCCTTTATACAATCTGCTAAAGCAGAAAAGGCAAATGAATATTACGAGCTATTCGTATCTCATCTAAAAGCGGAGAGCTCTTTAGCAGTAGAGACCGGCGTATTTGGCGGCGATATGAAAGTATCTTTGCTCAACGATGGTCCTGTCACCATCATTATTGACAGTAAGAATAGAGAATAATGCAATTACGACAATTACAACAGGAGGTAGATCACTGGATCAAGACCATAGGGGTCAAATATTTCAGTGAAGCGACCAATACACTAGTATTGACTGAAGAGGTAGGAGAGTTAGCTAGACTGATGGCTCGTGTATATGGTGAACAATCTTTTAAGCGACCAGAAGATGCCGAAAATGCAGATAAGGCTATCCAAGAAGAGCTTGGTGATATATTATTCGTAGTAATTTGTCTGGCTAATCAGATGGGTTATGATCTTACGGAGATCATGAAGCGTAATTTTGATAAGAAGAATATTAGGGATAAAGATAGGCACATCAATAATCCAAAACTACGATCCTAATATATGAGCTCTTGGAGTTACTATATAAGCCTATATTTTTTGATTGCCTGTTCACTCTTGGCAGTATTTGCGTATACCATTATACCTGATGGTAGTAAAAATGCCAATGATCAACATACCGAGATTGCATTGCGATCACCTGGATTTAAAAGTAAATTTTTAGTAGAAAAATCGCAGAACAGCTCTACCATTCTTGAAAGATTATGGAGTGGTGAAGATAACAGTCCACTATATATACAATACACAGAGCGGTCTTCATCGGATGGACAATGGATCATCCAAAATGCCATGAATCGTGAACGGATCATTGATCAATCAAGATATCCAGAAACAGAAACTAAGACCTTTTGGTTAGGAACTGACCGCTTTGGTAGAGATCAGCTAAGCAGACTTATTTTGGGTATCCGTATTTCATTGGGCATAGGTTTTATGGCCGTATTGATATCCCTGTTGATCGGTATTAGTTTAGGAGCAATAGCAGGATTTTTTGGAGGATGGGTAGACCGTATAGTGATGTACTTTGTCAATGTAGTATGGTCTATTCCCACTTTATTATTAGTCTTTGTAGTGGTATTAGCTCTTGGTCGTGGGATGTCGAGTATATTTATCGCCGTAGGTCTTACGATGTGGGTTGATGTTGCGAGATTGGTACGTGGTCAGGTATTGAGTGTAAAAAATAATACTTACGTAAAAGCCACCAAAACACTTGCCTACTCTTCTACTAGGACCATTCTTCGTCATGTTTTACCCAATATTGCAGGACCGATTTTGGTCGTTGCTGCTTCTAATTTTGCAATAGCGATATTGATAGAAGCAGGACTGAGTTATTTAGGCTTTGGGGTACAACCTCCGGCACCAAGTCTAGGTAATATGCTCAATGAAAACTATGGTTATGCTATCAGTGGAAAGATATATTTAGCTCTTTTTCCAGCCTTAATGATCATGTCCTTAGTATTATCGTTCAATATACTCGGTACTCAGCTTAGAGATCGATTTGATGTAAAAAAGGTCTAAGACTTTATCGATAAAAACAACACATTAATATAAATTATAATATTTAGTGGATTAATAGACAGTCTTTACATTAGGATTCTCTATTTTTATATGTCGATGTATGTAAATCTCAATATCCTATAATGAATAGAGAAATGGAGCTTTTAGAAAAACTAGAAAAAGAACTCAATCTCAAAGAGTTACAAATAAAAAGCCTGCTGACGATTACACAGGCGATCAATGACAATGTAGCGGCAGATGGATTGTACAATATGTATCGCTCATTTTTGAGCTGGGAGATGGGTATTGACAAGATGGCTCTATTTGTCATAGAGAATGATGAATGGTATTGTACTAGTGCTATAAATTTCAATAAGCGGACGACAAAGACATTGTTTCCATTGCTTCTTGAGTTTAATAGACTCCACACTATCAAGGATGATGATCCAGAGTTGCTTCAGCAATTTGATATTATAATTCCTGTTTTTCATAAAAGTATGCCTATTGCTTATTCTGTGATTGGAGGTATCAAGGATAAGGAGGATCTGTACAACAAGATCCAATTTATCACTACGATTACCAATATCATTGCCGTAGCGATAGAGAATAAGCGACTATTCAATAAGCAACTTGAGCAAGAAAAATTCAAAAGAGAAATCGAACTGGCCAGTGAGGTACAGACGATGCTCATACCCGATACACTACCCAAAGAAGAAAAATATCAACTGTCAAGTATCTATAAGCCACATTTCAATATTGGTGGTGACTATCTAGACTGTATACAATTTGATAAACACAAGTTTGCCTTCTGTATAGCTGATATCTCAGGTAAAGGGGTCGCAGCAGCATTGCTTATGGCTAATTTTCAAGCTATGATCCAGAGTTTGATATATCAATATCGAGATCTGGAGACTTTTGTATTTGCGCTCAATCAAGCGGTCTATCGTATCACACAAAGTGATAAGTTTATTACTTTCTTTATAGCAGAGATTGATGTCAAGAAGCGTCAGATGAATTATATCAATGCAGGTCATTATCCTCCGATTATGCTGATGGATGGAAAAATCGTCAAACTCAAGGAGGGTAGTACGGTTATAGGAGCCTTTGAAAAGCTACCTTCTATCAAAGAAGGATCAGTAAAGTTGGACGGACCAGTAACGATATTAAGTTTTACAGATGGACTAGCAGATCTAAGAAATGAAAAGGAAGAATATTTTGAAGATGAGCGAATAGAGAAGTTCGTCAAAGAAAACCATACGTTGGACGTAGATATGTTTAATGAGAAACTTTTAGAAGAAATTGATACTTTTAAAGGAGAGGAGGCATATCCTGATGATATTGCCATTATCACGTGTAAAGTACAATAGTCGTGTCAAGAAGAAGCAGACGTAGAGGAAAAAAAAGAAGCAGACTTGCTGCATCCATGCTTGCATTCGTAGGTGGGGTAGTAGGAGCGCATAAGTTTTATTTAGGAAAGCCTGGCCAAGGTATATTTTTTCTAATGATGATGTTTATGAGTGCAGGCTTGAGATTTCCAATATCCGCAATCATAGGATTTATAGATGGTATGAAACTACTATCGATGTCAGATCGTGCATTTGACCAAAAATATAATCGAGAGTATATACAACAAGGAAACCAGCCTGTGCCGACTAGAGCAAGGTCTACTAAATCTGTAAAACCCTCTAGAATCAATAAAGCAAACCCATATAAAAGATCTGGTATTGCTAAGTATAAAGAATTTGCTCTGGAAGAAGCGATTGAAGATTTTGAAAAAGGCTTAGAGATACAGCCAGATGATGTAGCACTACATTTTAACCTTGCATGTGCTTATTCCCTTACGGAGCAAAAAGAAAAGATATTTTACCATTTGGATAAAGCAGTTTCATTGGGTTTCAAAGATTATGATCGAATATTGAAACACGATGATCTAGCATATCTTAGAATACAACCCGAATTTGAGGATTTTAAAAAGAACGGCTTCAGAATAGGCTCCGCTCCTAAAGGAGTACCAGAAGTAAAGGATGACGCTTTGTTGGCAAGGCTCAATAGATTATCAGAGTTACGTAAAAAGGGTATATTATCGGAGAAGGAATTCGTTTTAGAACGAAAGAAACTTTTGAATCGTTAGTATATATAGAAAACTAAATAGATTGATCGCATACAAACTTATATCAAACAGCATCCCAACATTAATCACCTCTGATACAGGTGATAAGGCATTGCAACTGATGAGTCAATACTATGTGAGACATCTACCCATAGTCAATAATGATCAGTTGTTAGGATTGGTATCAGAGGATGATATATTATCGCAAAATCAAGAAGAGGCAATAGGATCATATTCGCTATCTGGTCGTCGACCCTTTGTGTATAATAATGAGCATATCTATGAGATCATGCGTAAAATGGCCAACGAATCACTAAGCTCAATCCCAGTAGTAGATCGCGAAGAGCGATTTCTAGGAATGATTACTCTAGAGCATCTATTATCATATTATGCAGAAAGCTTTTCTTTTAGTGAATCAGGTAGCATTTTCGTACTCAAAACACCAAGACAAGATTATTCTCTATCGGAGATAGCACAGATCGTAGAAAGTGAAAACGTTGCTATTCTTTCCAGTTTTATACATGGTATCGATCAGGCAAATAATGCAGAGATCACGATCAAAACCAATGCTCAAGATGCACAACGTATACAAGCAGCCTTGGAACGATATGATTATACCGTAGAGGCCAGCTATCAAGAAGAAGTGCTTGTCGAGCAACTCCAAGAGCGCTTTGATATGCTTATGACCTACCTTGATGTCTAGATTTATCATCTTATTTCTGGTTTTATTCGGTGTACCTATTTGCGCTTATGCTCAATCAATCCCTGCCTCATATATCGTTATTAGTGACATTCAGTTTAAGGGTCTGAAAAAAACCAAAGAGCGGATCGTACGTCGAGAATTAGATTTCGTAGAAGGAGATACATTGCAATTGTCAACGCTGACAGCCAAGTTGCAAGAAAACGAAAAGCGACTTTTGAGCACTGCACTATTCAACATCGTAAAATCGAATATTGAAAACTGGGATACGGAGGCAAAAAAGGCAACAGTAAGTTTCACTTTTGTGGAAGCTTGGTATTTATATCCGGTTCCTATATTTGAGTTGGCGGATCGTAACTTCAATGTCTGGTGGAATGAGCAAGGGCGATCACTAGATCGAGTAGATTATGGTATCCGTTTTGATCATATCAATTTGACAGGCAGGAGGGATTATCTAAAGCTTAAATATCAACTTGGATATACACGTAAGTACGAGCTCAAGTATACTTACCCTTACCTAGACAAAGCTCAACAATGGGGTATCATCACTAATCTCTTTTATGCAGACAATAGAGAGCTATCTTATGTGACACTCGGTAACAAACCAACATTTTTTTCTACACCAGATGATCGACGTATTTTGAAAAGACTACGCCTTGGCGCAGAATTGACGAGGCGATCTGGCTTGTATGCATATCATAGTTTTAAGCTAGAATATCATAACAATAGAGTCGATCAAGTAGTAGCAGACCTTAACCCAGATTACTTTTTTAACGGCAATACAGGCTTGAAATTTCTGTTTTTGCAATACCAATATCGCATTGACAAAAGACACTTCTTTCAGTATCCCGATGACGGATGGTCTGCTGACTTTACCTTAAAACAAGAGGGTTTATCATGGCTAGGAAATTTTAGCAACACAGCGGTATTAGGTTCATTAGAATATTATCATAGCTTCAATGATCGATGGATATGGGCTAGCAACGTAAGAGCTAAAACCAATATCACGAGAGACCCCATCGCCTTTGCCAATAATACAGGTCTAGGTTATGTACAGGATTTCATACGGGGATATGAGTTATATGTACAAGATGGGACTGATTATGTACATCATAGAATGTATCTATCCTTTAAGTTTTTGGATAAACTGCTAAACTTTGATCGATATATGCCTGTGCATCAGTTCAAGCTACTCAGTCTCAAGAGTTATATCAGAGGCCAAATACACCTAGGCTATGCTCACGAGCCAAGATATACGGATACCAATGAACAGAATAATCGTTTACTCATCGGCTATGGTCCAGCCCTTGACATATTGATGTATAATAACTTTTTATTTCAAATCGAGTATACTTATAATCATCTTGGCGAATCAGGGTTGTATATTCATAATGAAATAGCATTTTAATAAAATGGATCAGGTACTTATATACGGACAGCGAGTAAAGGATAAAGACCTAGAGTATATCAATAATCTGTTTTCTCTATTACAATCCACGGGCACCCGATATTTTGTAACACGGGAGTTTTTAGAAGCGGCTGAGGATAAATTAGAGCTCAAACAATCACAAGGTACTATCAGCAGTACAGAGCAACTCCGAAGTCATGATATAGATGCAGTCATTACCTTGGGCGGTGACGGCACCATACTGAATGCTATGACGCTGATCCTCGATACGGGTGTTCCCATATTAGGCATCAATTTAGGTCGGCTGGGATTTTTATCTAGTGTAGAAAAAACAAAAATCAACATTTGTGCAATTAGCCTCGGGATCTTATAAACTGGAGGAGCGTACCCTGATTCAAACCCATTGTGATTTACCATTATTTATAGAGAAACCATATGCGCTCAATGACTTCACTTTGAGTAAGAGAGATACTTCCAGTATGGTCACAATACATGCTTATATCGATGGGGAATTTCTGAATTCTTATTGGGCAGATGGGATTATTATTTCTACACCTACAGGATCTACAGGATATTCACTCAGTTGTGGTGGTCCAATTATTTTTCCAAAATCAGAAAACTTTGTCATCACTCCAGTAGCTCCACATAACCTCAATGTAAGACCTATAGTGCTATCAGATGAAAGTGTAATCAAATTGGAAATCGAGGGACGAGGAGAAAATTTCTTAGCAACGCTAGACTCCAGATTTGAAAGCATCACAAGTGATCATATCATTACGATCAAAAAAGCAGATTTTAAGATAAAGCTGATCGATCTTGAGCACATTAGTTTCAACACAACGATACATAACAAGCTGATGTGGGGATTGGATAGTCGAAATCAGAGTATATAAAACTGTTAAAATAGACCATACACGTCAACACAAGTCATTGATAGAGAGTATCTTTAGTAGGTGAATCATCAGCATCATACGATACAAGATACGATCTATTGGGATTTCAAGTCTATACCATCCGATCAGTATAGGGAGCGGGTACGATTTTTTGATGATCATGCACAAGAGCTTAGTCAGCTAGAGTACCATATTTGGGTAGATATCAAGTACTGTTATATACAGGCATTATTTGAAATAGGAAATTATCATAAGCTGCTGTTGTTAGTAGATAAGCTCATTGAAGAAATTGTTATTGATAATATAGAGATTGCCGATGTGGAAGATCCTTTCGAGGAGCTACTCTATAAAAAAGCCGCTAGTCAATACAATATTGATCATCACCATAAAGCGTCTGATCTTTTGATGCAATTGATCAAGATCAATCCTCGTGAAGAGATATATCAACAGCTGTATAAAAAATCTCGTCATGCCGTGCCTACGGAAAAAGCATTACGTATAAAATCAATTTCTCTACTCTTACTCATATTAGTAGTACCCTTATTGGTGATAGAGCTCCTAGTGGTCAATACATTATTTCCGTTTTACAATGATATTTTCATGTGGTTCAGGATATTATTGATCGCAGGAGGTGTAAGTATCTTTTTGGGTTTGGAGTATACACGTATACGGTCAGTAGAAAAAGAGATCAAATCATTCCTTCAATAGCCGTTAATCCCAGTTTTTAATACTAAACTCTAATTTTAGATGAGCTATATAGATTAATATACGTCAGCTCACAATCCTTCATTATATTCGTGCAAACTAACTAACGACTAGCCTTGAGCTATTTTTAACTAGACGTCTATGAAAAATTTAAATCTATTTATCATCGCTTTGCTTGCGATATCAACAATCATCTCATGTAGTGAAGAACTTGCTCAGCCTAAAGTACCTGGCATCGATGTCACTCTGATGGATACTACGGCAGCTCCTCAACAAGATTTTTATCGATATGTAAATGGAGTATGGCTCGATAATACAGAGATACCGTCAGACCGCAGTCGATGGGGTAGCTTCGACGAGTTACGTAAAAAATCAAGTGAAAATGTACTTGAGGTATTGGAGGAGGCCATGGCCTCTGGAAAATATACCAAAGGGCAAGATCAATATAAGGCTGCAGTATTTTACAATGCTGCCATGGATACTGCGGCGATCAATAAAGCGGGCTTAGATCCAATAAAACCATATTTGGATAAGATCAGTAAAATACAATCGGTTGCTGACATCCAGAAGTATAATGAAGAGACTATACACTTGGGATCGAGAGCATTTTTTGATTTTGCAGTATTTCCCAATCTAAAAAACTCTACCGTGAATGCGGCCTACCTTACAGCAGGATCTATAGGTCTACCTGAAAGAGATTATTATACAAAGGCGGATGAGGATAGTGAAAAGATCAGACAAGATTACATCAATCATATCGTACGTATGTATGAGTTTTTAGGTGTAAAAGAAGAAGCCTTAGCCAAAGCCAAAAACATACTGGCAATAGAAACGGCGTTGGCAGAAAAAATGCTAACCAAAGAGGAATCTAGAAATCCGCTATTACTGTACAACCCAAGAGCCATTGCTGATTTAGATCAAAAGGTAAGCGCTATCAACTGGAATGGATTTTTGGAAGGAATAGGAGCTGGCAAGATGGATACCATCTTAGTACTTCAGCCAAAATATATTGAAGCTCTGGAGCAGACCTTAGCAGAATTTTCTATCGAGGATCTAAAGGACTATGTTTTATGGACAGAATACAATGGTGCCGCAGGATACTTAAGTGCCGATATAGAGCAGGCTAATTTTGACTTCTATGGGAAAACTCTTAGAGGAGCAGAAGAGATGAGACCACGATGGGAGCGTATCTTGGATGTATCGAGCGGTGTAGTAGGAGAGGCCATAGGTAAGCTATATGTAGATAAATATTTTCCTGAAGATGCAAAAGCAAAGGCAGCGGATATGGTATCTAATATCAAATTGGCAATGGGAGACCGGATCAAAGGCTTAGATTGGATGACAGATAGCACTAAAACAAGGGCACTAGAAAAACTAGATGCATTTACAGTAAAAATAGGATATCCAAATAAATGGAAAGACTATAGCAGTATGGATATCAAGTCTGTAGAAGAAGGGGGTAGCTATGCCGCCAATATGATCGCCGCAAGTAAATGGTCTTTTGAGCAACAACTCGAAGATCTAGGTAAAGAAGTAGATAAGACCGAGTGGGGGATGTCACCACAGACTGTAAATGCTTATTACAATCCATTGAATAACGAGATTGTATTCCCAGCAGCCATATTACAACCACCATTCTATAATTACCAAGCAGATGCTGCGGTCAATTACGGAGGTATCGGTGCTGTGATCGGACATGAAATCTCTCATGGATTTGACGATCAGGGAAGTAGATTTGATGCTAGTGGTAATATGGAAAATTGGTGGACAGATAAGGATAGAACACAGTTTGAGGCAAGAAACCAGAAGCTTATTGATCAATTTGATTCTTACGAACCACTACCAGGCGTGAATGTTAATGGAAGATTTACATTAGGAGAAAATATCGGAGACCTTGGAGGTATCAACGTGGCTTATGACGGATTGCAAAAACACTTAGCCGCCAACGGTAATCCAGGAAATATCGATGGATTTACGCCAGAGCAGCGTTTCTTTATCTCATGGGGTACTATCTGGAGAGGTAAAATGCGTAACGAAGAAATGATCAATCGTATCAAGACCGATCCGCATTCTCCGGGGCAGTATAGAGCTGTAGGCCCGATCTCAAATCTTCCAGCATTTTATCAAGCATTTGACGTGAAACCTGGTGATGCCATGTACAGACCAGATACCAGTAGAGTAAAAATCTGGTAGAGTACTAAACGTAAAAAGTATATAGAAGAGTCTATTCCAAGAAGGGGTAGGCTCTTTTTGGTTTATACATCAGTGGAGAATACTAAGGCAAGACGGTATTCGTTAGATATATCTTAAATGCTGTTATTTATGAAGAAGCTTTCTATTCTACTCTTCGTTCTGGCTTTCTCTATACATACCCATGCTCAATTTACCCTAGGTATAAAAGGTGGATATAGCCATGCATGGCCAGAATATGGAGACATGGACCTACCAGAGGGTGCAGAAACCGATATTTCAGGTTTCAATGTAGGAATACTTTTAGAGCATAAAATAAAAAGCAGTTTTGTCATTTCCATGAGCCCAGGCTATGTAAAAAGAGGTGCCGCTTGCTTACCTGGTTGGCAAACAGATTTTGTAGAGGATTCTAAGGTATATCTTAATAATTTCGAGATACCCCTATCTGTCGGGAAGGTATTTGCTGTAGATCGTTTGAAACTAGACGTAGTGCCTAGCCTAGGATATGGTTTTAGTTATCTCTTTTCTGCATATGCTCATGAGGATCAGACATGGTCAGATCAGCAGACCTTCACAATAGTCAGACCTATAGATATTGGCAATGATCCATCTGATAGATTCAATGCTTTTGATCATGGTATGTATATCTCTCTCAGAGTACATAGATCTATCTTACCCAATCACAGTATTTTTATGGAGAGCTCGTATTACCATGGTATGAAAGATTTTGATAAGCAAAATACAAGTAAAACGAGAAACCTTAACTACAATTTTGGATTGGCATATGATCTATAAAATCAGTTGACTAAATTATATTTATCAAACAAATTTCATTCTGAGCCGTAGTATGTACTAAAGCCAGAATTATGAAATCATTCTTCTATACGATTTTCTTTATAGTAATAAGCCTCCACTCCTATAGTCAGGAAGTGTCTCCTTCATCGCAATATGAAATAGATTATAAAAACTATAAACTAAGAGCCGTTGCAGAGCTTGGATACCTTGGAGTTTTTAGTCATAAAATTCAGTTTGGCGAGAATACTACTTACTTTGACTACAAGTCGGATGGTGGTCAGAATGTGCTATTCCCCATAAGCAGATTGTCACTAGAGCTAGATTTCAACGAGCGCAATACTTTGGTATTTCTCTATCAACCGCTCGAGATCAATACAGAGGTTGTCCTGAATGAGTCGATCATGATCGATGATATTCTATTTCTAGAAGGGACTAATCTCAATTTGCAATATGGTTTTCCTTTTTATAGACTGAGTTACTTACGACACTTAGATATCAGAAATGAGAAGTGGGATTTTGCATGGGGAGCATCGCTACAGTTTAGGAATGCGACTATAAGATTTGAAAGTGCGGATGGTAACCTACGTCAAGTGAATAGAGACTTTGGTCTAGTTCCGATCCTGAAATTTAGGACCGCATACCATCAAAATAAAAATATGAGTATTGAATTTGAGGCGGATGGTATGTATGCGCCGATTAGCTATCTAAATGGGAGTGACAATGAAGTGGTAGGTGCAATCCTAGATGCTAGCATAAGACAAAAGCTCAAAATCACAGAGGCTTTTGATACTTTTTTAAATGTAAGATATCTTGGTGGTGGTGCAGTAGGAACCTCTGATGATACCGATGATGTCTCAGACGGGTACACCAAAAATTGGTTGCATTTCTACAACGTTACCATGGGTTTTAGTTATTCGTTTTAGGCTCATGATGTTGTAAATACAATTTATATTATCAAACGGCATATTTCTGCTACTCTATAATATAAATCGTACAATATCTAGTCAATAGGCAACTTAGTCCTAAGGTAAGCAATGGCTTCTTTCATCTTATCGATCACATCTTCTTCGGGTACTAGATTGGGAATAATCTCTACAGCTCTGAGCATATCTTTAGGTTGTTCTTTGAGCCCTACTAGAAGCACCTCTATATTTTGTTGGCGTAGATCGAAAATAATATCCTCCAAAGTATATAGCCCAGACTGATCGATATAAGGTACACGATCCATACGGAAGATGACCGCATTGATATCTTGTGGCAACATTTTTACTTGATCTTTAAAATAAGAAGTAAACCCGAAAAACAAGGGACCGTATAGGTGTTTGATAATAACTTTGTCCTTGTACTTTTCATAAAATCCAATCTCATCTTGCCAAGGTTTATCACCATCTATATCTGAAATTTTTCCGACTTCCATTCCTTGTTCACTCAGGTCGCCCGCTTTTTTCATAAAGAGGAGACAGGCTAATGCTAAGCCGATTCCAACCGCTTGTATTAAGCTTCCAAAAGTTGTTATCAGTAAGACTAAAATTAAAACAGCTGCATCTGCTTTTGGAACTTTAGCTAGATGCTTCAATCCTTTGAAGTCTATAATTTTAAATCCAATAGGAATCAATAAACCGGCCAATACACATAGTGGGATATGAGCAGCTAATTGACCAAGCCCCAATAATACCGCTAATAAAAAGAGTCCGTGTATTACGCCTGATAATCGAGTGATTCCACCAGCGTTGATATTGACTACCGTGCCTTTTGTGGCACCAGCACCTGGAATACCTCCAAAAGCACCAGCAATCATATTACCGATACCTTGTCCAATCAGCTCACGATTACTATTGTGTTTGGTTTTGGTCATGTTATCCGCAATTACGGAAGTCAATAGAGAATCTATACTACCCAAAACGGCAAGAACTATAGCGTATTCGATAATCATACCGTAAGCACTCGCATCGATACTAAACATACCGGCTAGTTGAAAAGAGGGTAGACCAGAAGGAATTTCTCCTATGACTGGAACATCCATTTGCACGAAATAGGCGATTAATGAAGCAACGATCAATGCTACCAGAGCACTTGGGATAGCCTTAGTGATTTTAGGAAATAGATAGTAAATCGCAATAGTAATAGCACCAAGTAACAAAGCCGAGTAGTTAGCTCCAGTGAATAATTGTGGCAGGTTTTGGATTACGGCGATTGTTGATTTTGATGAAGGTAATCCCGCAAATGGGAATAGCTGCAGTATGACTATGATCAACCCCACCCCACTCATAAATCCCGAGACCACAGGATATGGAAAATACTTCACATAACTGGCAATATTGAGAAACCCAAATATAATCTGAAGCAAGCCTCCTAGTACAAAAGCCATCAATATGATGGTCATACCACTCTCTAGACTACCTGTCATTTCTATAGCACCTGCGACTAATGCTGCCGATACCACAGTCATTGGTCCAGTAGGACCACTAGCTTGAGTCTCTGTACCACCGAAAAGTGCTGCAAATATCCCGACAGCTATAGCGCCATAAAGACCTGCGGTAGCCCCCATACCAGACTGTACTCCAAAGGCTAGTGCCAGTGGCAGAGCAACTACACCTGCAACAAGACCACCGGTAAAGTCACCTTTAAAATTTTTGATGTCGTAGAGTTTTGCAAGCATGATGGTTGGTTTTAGTCGTATACTTATAGTACCATAATGTCAAAAGAGATTAAAAGTTTCTTGGCTCTGGGTGCATTTACTAGTTTTACCGCTATCTAGCCGAAAATAAATCGTGATGATGAGCTGTATTGTAAGAACATTAATCTTAACTACTATTGTAATTTTTACGTTGTTAGCCAGATTAGAAATCAAATTCACTTTTCTATGAAATATTTGATTTTGGCTTTTGCACTTGTATGGAGTCAGTGCTCGATTGCTCAAGTACTTATCCATGCACATAATGACTACGCTCAAGCAAATCCGATTGTTGAAGCCTTACAAAATGACTGTTATTCTTTAGAGGTTGATGTTGCTTTGTACGATAATGAGCTCGTCATAAGCCATGATGATAAAAAACTAAGTAAAAAGAAATCATTTAGCAAGTACTATCTGAAGCCATTGATTGATGAGCTGAAAGACTATGATAAGTCTATAGTATTACTTGTAGATATAAAGGAATATTCCGACAAGCTTCTTGAGGTGTTACACCAAGATCTTCTACTTTATGACCGGCATATTATACGACGCCAAAGACCCACTAAGAGAGGTCTACAAATAGTACTCTCTGGAGATATCCCCAGAAAACAGATTATCGAACAAGGGAAATACTTCTATTTTTTTATAGATGGCAGGTTGGAAAATTTAGCTCATGAATATGCAAATCATAATATGCCATGGATAAGCATGGATATCAAAAAGACTTGTGCTTGGAAGGGTCATCAAAGACCAAAATCGGATGATATCAAAAAGCTCCGAGCGGTAATAAAAAAGGTACACCAACATAATAAAAAAATACGCCTATGGAATACACCAGATAACCAACTGATGTGGAATACCCTCATCGCTCTAGGTGTCGACATCATCAATACTGATCAACCTAAAATAATTAGGATGTATTGCTTAGATCATGGTCTCTAGTTTTTTATTCCTTAGAATATCTTATATTACAGAAAATTATAATTTGTGTTATGAAGTACTTGTTTGTTTTGATCATCTCAGTTGTTAGTTATTCATTGTATTCTCAGAATGACATAGCGGGATATGATATCATAATCAATCGCAATGAGACTGGTATTGAGCTCAACTGCACTATGGGATGTGCATGGCGAAATTTGAGTATTTCCAATATGGATAAATCAACTACCATAGATGCTCAGGGTATGTTAGAGGATGGTGAAGAAAGAGATATTTCAGACATTACCCTTGCTCCATTCAAAATCAAATTAGACTATAGCAATGATATGCTTACGCTGATGGGTATAGAGGGTACAGCATGGGAACAGCTAGAGATCAACAGCCCAATGAATAGACCTGTGCACGTCAATCATGCTGGCATGCTTTCTATTGAGTAGAGCATCGAAAACAAAAAGAAAAACTGATTTAGAAGTATATTTTACACCTCCCTCATAATCTCCAATGGTGTTGCTACCGAGCCTTTACCCTTTGCAAAATCTGGTATAGGTACCGGCAGACTACTGCTAGCCACGGATAGCTCTGATAGTGGTGTCACGGCACTCCACGAGATACCGTCATAGACATTGAAGTCTAGCGGCAATCCCAAATTGAGACACTTGATTAATCGATAGATCATCACAAAGTCCATACCTCCATGCCCTTGCTTAAACCCTTCGCTGATGGTTTTCAACTTTTTGATCATCGGGTGACGATATTCAGTTCTATACTCATTATACTTATCCTCATCTAACCATTTATGACCCCAATAGAGCAGCTCGCCATCATCTATATACAATTTGCTCGGGTAGCCTTGATGTACGGCTTTAGTGCCTACCACCTTATTGATCCTAGAATATGGACTTGCGGTATGCACATCAAACTGTAACATGATGGTTTTACCCTTTTTCGTTTTCATCATCGTGGTGTTCATATCTCCGCATTTGATATCGGTATATGGAGATCCTTTGCTATTGGCAGTCTGACTCAAATTGAGTTCCCGGCTGCTCATTGAAGTAAGATAGTCGAGTTCGTCTCCTCTTCCTAAGTGCAAGTATGTGCTTATGGGACCTAAGCCATGAGTGGTATAAAAATTACCATCACGGGAGGCATGATGCTGGATTCGCCATTGATCTTCATAGTACGTTTCGCTAAGCATATGCGCTCTTAGGTCGTGTATATATGCACCTTCGGTATGTGTAAGGTCTCCGAATATTCCTTTTTCAATCATATTGAGTACGAAAAGCTCTTCATCATTGTAGCAGCAGTTTTCGATCATAATACAATGCCGCTTGGTCCGCTCGGCAGTCTCTGCTAGGTCCCAACAATCGGATAGTGTATAGGCAATCGGTACTTCGCAAGCCACATGTTTACCATGCTCCATCGCATATATACTCATCGGCGTATGCCAGCTCCATGGCGTCGTGATGAGCACTAGATCGATATCATCTTGATGTACCATTTTCTTCCAGGCATCTTCACTGCCAGCATATGATCTCGCTTTATTCTTTTGGAAGGAGGATAATTCTTCTGCGGCTTTGTTTACTTTGTTCTCTACCTTATCGGCTAGTGCCACGATCTCACAGTCACCTTGCTCAACATTATATCTAAACATTTGGAGTAAGGTAGAGCCCCGATTTCCTAAACCTATAATACCGACTCTTACTTTATCAATGGCTTCGTCTTGATACCCATACATGCTGCCGCTCGTAGATCGCGAGTACTTGGCAATCTCATCTAGTATGTCGTGGTTGACATTGGTACGAGATGATAGGTTTAGGCTGCTAGCCATGCCTGCACCTAATATCGTTTTGAGGAAGTTCTTTCTGTTTAGCATAGGAGTAAAATACGGGGAATAATTTGATATCTTAACGAGGATAAACATCTAATCATGATAAAAGTCCAGTTCATTTTTTTTCTCACCATCTCTTTGTTGCTTTTTGTTGGCTGCAGTAATCCTATAGATGATGGTCTTGATTCCTTAGAGGGATACTGGACCATTGGAAAGATCGTTGAAATAGAAAATGAAATACTTTCACAAGGGACTTTTAATATATCTCAAGTTGAAAACGATATGCCAATAGGTTTTTTTAACTTCTTAGAACGTGAGCTAAGCTATGAGTATTCCTTATCCACTGGGACATATATGGGTAGCGAATCCTATGTACTTAATCATGAAAGGGTAAACAGTGGATTTACCAAAATCGATCAATTTACACTAATAATTGGCACTCGCTCATTTGATATTACATTTGGAGATGAAACGAAAAACAGTTTTCAGAATGCTACGCAGATAACATTAACGGAAACTACATCAAATAATACGTTGGAAATGGTAGTCATTTTTGAGTTGCTTAAAGAATAGAACTTATACCATTTTACATTATAAGCGGTATTATACCAACTTAACTAAATACATATTGAGTTCATAAAGCTATAAGAAGGTCGTAGCTAATCTATGACTATAGTTTATACCCAGAACTGCTTCGACGAGGCGAGATTTACCTATTTCGAAAAGCCTTGAATACTACATTTTTCAATTCGATTGGTATGAGCATTACAAGAAGATTTTTGATTTAAACAATTTGCCTACCATGATAAAGATTAAGACATATGTGCTGATGGAGTTGATCTATATTATCACTCGTAATCTTACCCGCTGCTATAATTTTACAATAACCCTCAGTAGCTGCCTTCATTTCTAAGAGTTTGGAAATTCCTTGCTCAGCCGTTGACGCTGCTCCACTTGTAAGGATACGATCTACCTTGAGCTGATCTGCCTTCATGCGCTCTATGCATGCGATTGGGTCTGTGACTGTATCGATGACTTTGTGAATTGTAACTATTAGTCGTCGTTCTATTTTCGAGGTAAGTCGTTGTAATAAACGGATATCAATCTGATTATTTTTGGATGCTCCTATTACCATTCCTGCGATAGGAAGAGCGTTGAATGTAGTGATAGATAGCTCCATTTGTAGAACTTCTTCTTCTGTATAATCGAAACCACCATCACGGGGTCGTATCATCACATGTACTGGTATATTGATGGCTTGTAAGACTTGTCTTACGAGATCAGAGTCTGGAGTAAGTCCGTCCAAATCTAATCGGTTACACAATTCTATTTCGTCAGCTCCTTTTTGCTCTGCTAATATGGCTTCTTGTAGAGTTTCTACACAGGCTTGTAGTTTATATAACTTTAAACCCATTAATCGATATCCACCTCATATCGAATAAATAACTCAAAGCCAGGCCCAAGATCACTATTGCCATAATTGGCCAATGCACCAGCACGTAACTTAGCATATCTATTATCTAAAAATCGGTCGAGGATTACTCCTCCTTGTAGTGATGCGTCACTAACACTGCTGTATCCTACTCCAGCCCAGAAAGCATCTTCTTTTTCATACTTAAGAGACATCATGTAGTCTATGATCTCAGGATTGACATAATTAGCTGTAAAACTTGGTTCTATAAAACTTTCATAACTCATAAACTTACCTCCTATGAGTAGATACATGTGTCGCTCTCGAGCAAAATTGGCATCATTGAGTAGAACGTTGGTTGTATATGCATGATTATAAGCTAGGCCGAAGTAGAACGAATTTTGACCACGGTCATAATCTATCGGATGTGTATTGAAATATAAACCCGCACCAAAAGAGGGGAAGAAAGTACTATTGCTTCCATTTAAGATCAGAGGGTCATCGTTTTCATTAAATACTTGACCACTACCATTATAAGCAAACTGCTGGAGTGTTGCAGATAAACCAAAGCTCAGTAAGCCTTCGTTTGTTAAAAACTCCCTAAGCTTATACGCATAATTCAATTTAATACCAGTACGTCCTACGGGGCCTGTCTTATCATTAAATAGGAAGGCACCGGCACTCATATTGTAGTCTACAAAAGGATATTGAATTGCTGCATACGCCGTACGAGGTGCTCCACTAAACCCTGCCCATTGCTGCCTAAAGAAGAAATCTGTATTGACTAAAGTTGTAGGTGCTGTAGCTGCCGGATTCCAAAAAGACATTGTCTCATTCATCTGACTAGCATATCCTATCTGCTGCGCAGAGATCGTACAAATTGTAAAAAAGCAAAGTGAAAGTGTAATTATTAGATTTTTCATGATTTTTACCTTTTGGTGATTACCGGACAATAGTGATCGATGACTTAAAAGTATATGTATCAAATTTCAATACATAGTAGTAGGTATCGGGTGGTAAAGCATCCCCTCCAAATGTACCATTCCAGCGCTCTTCATCCGTTTGATAGCCGTCTTTTTCATAGATAAGATTACCCCAACGATTGTATATCTGTATAGTGTTATCTGGATAACCTTCTAAACCTGGAAAACGTAAGTTGTCATTTTTACCATCATCATTAGGTGTGATGATGGATATTTCTTTGAAGATAGCAATCGGATCATCTACGACACAGATCTCAACTTGATCTTCAAACTCACATCCATTAGGGTCTATTATCATAACTGTGTACACCGTAGTCTCTTCTGGCATAACTACTGAGTTAGCTAACTCATCAGAGCCTACAATTGTCATCTCATTATCCCAATCGTAGAATGCACCCCCAGAGGCCATCATTTCGTATTCTTGACCTTCAACAATACATGTATCAGGTCCTGCCGTCACACTAGCTGGTGTGACTATCGGTACTTCTACCATGACGATATCTTCATTGTTGGGACAGTCATCTGATATGGTTACGGTATAGGTTGTGGTAGCGTCTGGCATCGCGATGACCTCTGCTCCTTGAGTACCAGAAAGAGTCCCATCGGCATTATCCCATTGATAAGAAAGTCCTCCTGATGCTGTCAGTGTGATTTCCCCTCCAGGGCATGCACCTTCTGCACTTAAACTTACAGAGCCCTCGACGATTGGTTCAAAAACTGCAGTGATCTGATCTTCGCTTGGACAATTGGCACTGTTGGTAACCGTAACACTGTAAGTAATACTCGATTGAATATTTTCATTTGGATTTTCAATCAAAATACTAGATGTTTCTTCTCCCGTCGACCAAGCATATGTAGTATGTACTCCTGCTGATACTTCTATAGAGGAGCCCGGACATAAATTAATATCGTCTCCCAATTCGATATCAGGAGCTCCTACCGCCTGCACGGCTATCTGTGATTGTGCCGTACATCCTTCCGTAGAACTCACGATCAGACTATATGTTCCTGATAAAGTAGCTTCTATTTCACTACCAGCTTCTGATAGTAGTTCTCCATCTAATGACCATTGGTAAGTAGATGCGTTTGACGTGGCAGTCAAGGTGGTAGATTGTCCATCACAAAATTCTGTAGCACCATCTAAAGCTAATGTAGGGCTTTGCCCTACCTGTACAACCACACTAGCAGAATTGCTACAGTTATTACTATTGGTTACAATTACTTGGTAGGTACCTTCTTGAGAAATTTCGATAGAGCTCTGATTAGGGCTTATACCAAGATCATTTCCATCTCTGAGGTATTGGTATTGATCACCGGGATTTCCCGTATTGGCATCAAGTGTATAATTTTCACCATCACAGATACCTTGGTTTTCTCCTAAGTCGAGTATGGGTAGAGCATTTACAGTTACGGTTGACATCTGTGTAACTTCGCAACCATCACTCTCTACCGCTGCAGTATATACTCCTGCTTCGGTTACCTCCAAGGTTGTACTCGTTTCACCATTGATAACATTACCGTTTAAGCTCCAAACAACGGATGACTCGGTTGTTGTGGCAGTGAGCGTAGACATGTCTCCTTCACAAAAGGATGCATCACCTGATAGCGTCAATGCAGGACCCTGAGTAACGATTATTTCATCTGATGATGTACAATTGTTACTACTAGTTACGATAAGACTATAAGTACCTGCCTCACTTACTTCAATCGATGATTGTTGAGGGGCGGTACTGATAACAGATCCATTTAATAAAAACTGGTAGTCCTCGTCCGTGCCTGTATTGACTGCAGATAAGGTGACCATACTTCCATTACAAACAATGGTTTCTCCGTCGATATCTGCATTGGGAAGCTCAAAAACTTCAACGACACTACTAGCGGTAGCTTCACAATCGGTAACTCCTCCAACGACTGCGGTATAGGTGCCTGACTCTGTAGCTTCAAGTTCTAGATCTGTAGCTCCAGGAATCTCCACTCCATCTTTGAGCCATTGTATATTATCTCCATTCGTTGTAGCAACTAGTGTGGCAGAACCTCCCTCACAAAATGACTCATCATCAGATACAGATAATGTAGGTCCAGGCACAAAGTTGACAAACACTCCATCAGACCCAGAGCATATACCTCCATTGATAGCAGTTAATACATATGTGCCTGGATTAGTGACAGTAAGCTCTTGTGTAGTACTCAAGACGCCCCCTCCTGTACCTGCTTGAGTCCATTCATAAGCGTCTGCCTCATAGTCCGTACTTAATATGACCTCGCTATCTATACATGCTATAATATCATCACCTAAGAAAAAATCTGGAGTGGCTACTTTATTCAGTTGTAAAGAATCTATCACTTCGCATCCGATCTGATTGGTACCGCTTATTGTAAAAAGACCAGAGTCGGTAGTTACATGAAAATTACCTCCAGTAGGTGAAAATTCGACACCATCTAGATTCCAAGTAAGGTCTGTGTCTGGATCTTCTATTTGTATAATAAAAGTACCGTCTTCATCACAGTAAGAAACTTCTTCATCGTCTACAAATGAAACGATAGGCGCTTCAAATAAATCTATGGAGATTTGATCTATTGAAGTACATTGTAGGCTATTCGTTACTGTGACAAAATACTCTCCGGATTGTGTAATATCAAGTAGCGGTCCCGTTTCTGATAATTCTCCTGTTCCTAATCTAAACCATCGATATGCTACTCCATCCATACCTGCGTTTAATACTACCTCTGTTCCAAAACAGTCTTCAATATCTTCCCCCAAGTCTACGACTGGGACAGGGTCTGTTATCAAATTGATTGTATCAAAGACACTACAACCAAAATCATTTATTACCTCTATGATATATTCTCCTTCTTCATTAATTTGAAAAGTACTTCCACTAAGTGGCGGTATTTCTTGACCGTCTAAAGAGAGGACTACATTGTCCTCAGAAGAAGAAACGGTAAATCCATGAAACTCATCTTCACATATCTGTGCATCTTGGGATGGCAGTATAAAAGGGTTTTCTGAAAACGTTATAGTTACTCTATCTGATTTTTGACACCCTGTACCATTAGTTACTGTGACACTATATGTACCTTCTTCTTGAATCAATAATTGATTCGAGCTGATAGCTAGGTCAGAGTTGTTTAATGTCCATTGGTAGGTTTCACCATCAGTACCTGCGTCTAATATAATCATGTCACCTGGACAAGACCCCCTATCTTCTCCCAGATCAAAATCTATAGGACAACAGTTTTCTGGAGTATCTATAAACCCTTCAATGGTCCTTGCACAAAAAGCATCTTCATCAAATCCGACCATTAAAGTTTTAGGTATACCATCCGATTCTAAATTTGTAATAGTGACTGTCTGAGGGCTTGTTTCAATAGGAAAGGTTTGTCCGTTTACGACTAGATTTCCCGATGATGGAGGCAATTGATACTCTATGGTAAGTTCTTGAGAAAAAGTGTTGTCAGCTGGATTACATCCTGTTTGATCTCCTAAAGTTACATTACCTATAAAACAACTTGTTTCTATGGTTATTTCTTTATAGTTAGACGATAACAATTGGCAAGACCCTGTCTGCAATATTTCTAAAAATGACTTATCTACTAATGTTGTAGGATCTAATACATTCGGAGGAGTTGCCCCTCCTGATTTATAAGAAAGTCCATAAATTCTATAAGTATCAGGTGTAAGGGATGTAAAGTCAGCCGTAGGACTCTGAGCTTCAATAATCCCTGAAGATTGTCCAATGGCTACATATGTGTAGCTATAATCTGTATCTTCAGTACCAGCATAAAACACTTTACCAGGGCCTGATATACTATTCAATCTAACGTCAATATCGACTCCTCCATATGTGTGAAAATTTATACGATACTCTGTGCATGAATTTAGCTCTAGACTAGGATCTAACCTAAATAGCGACCCACCTGTACTATCAGCTCTTCTCGCGGCCGCCCCTACAAAAGATGCACATGTATTATTTGGGTCATAGTCTGCATTAGTATGTAAAGAGAAAAAACTAAAAGCATCATCAAAATCATGTTGCATATCAAAATCATAGGTACCCGTTTCTCCTACTTGTATAACTACGGATTCTGTTCGGATATTAGACAGTGCTGAACATGCTGACTGAGTCGTATTGTATACCGCAAGCTCTACTTGTGGAGAAGTAGAAATAATAGTCCTTTCAATACTTGTAACTTCATTTCCCGCAATATAGGATAAATCAAAATCTAGATCAGGAGACCCCTGAGGTATTGTTTCTGTTTCATTTTCACATAAAGAACTTTCCTGAGCTATACAATCCGAGTCTATGGATATATTGCTTTGGCTAATGGCATAAAATTGATAACAGGGGTTATCCACACATATCACTCTCACCCTTGCTCTATCTGAACTGACTAATCCTTCCGGTAATACTAATGAAATCATACCTTGACTATACTCTATATTTTCCGCGATAGTCAAAGAATAATTTTGCCCACCATCTAACGATAACTCTACATTGACATTATTGCATAAGGGGTCTGTACCATTTGTGTTCCAAGCAAAATCATAAGAAGATCCTGCCATTAAGGTTTCTCCGCCTGTAGGGAAAGATATTTCTAATGGCCCATTACTAGATATTTCTATGCTGACATTGTCTATACCAACAGCACCACCACCTTCATTTTGATCTCTCGCAGTAAGTCTCATGTTTACAGTCCTACCTACTTTAGGCAATACGTCAAACTCATAATTTGGGTCATTATATAGTACATCCTCAGATGGAAAATATCTGATTGGGCTTGTAGATGGAGGATAACTCCTAAAGAGTGGCGCTAAAGGTGAAAACGCTGCAAAATCTCCAATGAATCCTTGAGTTGGAGTTGCTGAACCATCTTCATCATATTGCTCCCAGCTAAATAGTATATTATCACTATCGGGATCTTCAACTGAGCCTTCTAAGATAAAAGGCGTTTCTTTAGGAATCACATAGTTTAGATCACACGGATTAGCTTCTACTATAGGTATACTATTCTGTGTTGGCTCCATCATTGCACAAGACCCTACACCATTCATATGTGCAATCATCTGCTGCAGACTATGAGTATGAAAGTAACTATCGTTGGCCTCGATGGTAGGGATATTCTGACCAGAACCACAAATGCCATTGTACGACATGATAGTAGTACCACTTCCTATCTCATATGATGTAGTCTGTCCAATATTATCATCACAAGAACCACCGTCTCCATTGAAGGTATGTTGAGCGCCGAACATATGACCTACTTCATGACCAAATAATTGAATCCATCCTACCGTAGTATTGTTAGATGAACCACTCCAACCCCCAGCCTTGGTATGAGGATTGCCACTTTCACGACAGACTGAGCTTAATCTAGCAACCCCTCCACTGGACCACCCGTCACCACTAGCTGATCTATGAAGGACGTGACCTATATCATAATTATTGACATTAAAATGCATACTGACAGCATTTACTGCTTGGTCTACTCTACCGTCTCCACCTTCCTCATCTGGAGTAAAAATATCGGTATCTGAATTGGTATAAAAAAAAGGATTGAGTAACTCGAAGTTTACCGCTAATTCATCCTCATATATGACTTCTAAATTATTTACCGATGAGGTTACAACATTCATTGCACTTGCTGTGCTTCCTCCATTGAGTTCTACAAATTCACCCGTGGTAACAATAGCAAACCGATATGTACGTAATACGTCTCCATTTTCTATAACGTTTTCTTTATGAGATGGTGATGGTTCTAAGTACTGTTCTATAAGGCCTTTTATGCTGTGATCGGAACCACACTGATGAGGATGCGCTTGATCACCTTTTTGTTTTTCGAGGTATGCTCCTCCATTATTAACCCATACTTCTGAATATGAACCGTCCTTGATAAATAAATTGACATAATCTCCTGAGATTGTTAAAGCACCATTTCTATTGTTCTCTTCATCATAAACTTTGAATGTCTGAATATTTGGAAACATCTCTATAGCTTTTTTTTCAAGGAGTCCTTTACGCTTAGCTTCGAGCTGATATTCTCCCGCATCAATCAAAAAAGAAGATCCAATACTTCGATCTGTTTGTGTTGCAGAATTTAATAAGTCTTTGGTTTTAATCTTAATGGGAGAGATACTATGTGCCGATAGTTGTAATACAGAAAGGGTACAGGCTAGAAAGGTAATGAGAAGGTTCTTCATCTCTTGTTGCATCTTTATTATCAATTATTGTAGAAAGGGTAAACAAAAAACCCTTCTTCACAATTTATAAAAACTACCTCGGAATAAAGAAAGCAACACTTAGAATTAAACTTACCCAGTAGCACATTCTATCAAAGCAGACATGGTTACAAACAAGATCTCTCGACCGACGGCTGATATTGAGCTTTCTTCATCCATTGCAAGGGTATCTTCCACAAATGCTAATAAGTCTTCTTGCTTAGACTTTTCAAAAAACACAGTAACTCGATCTCTAAATGCGTTACTATTTGCCTCTTGCATCATCATCCAGTGTATTTCTTCTTGGTCTTCGATTCTTTTTATCGAGATAAGATCTACGTTCTTTTCTATGGTACGTTCAGTGGCTCCGAAGATAACCAAGGTCATAAATATCATGACATCGTACTCTTCTTGCAGTAATACTTCAAAGTTTTCAGATTGATAGAATACAAAAAGGTCTTCCTGTTGCTTGGTGAGTGCTTCGAGGTAGGATTGGTAGTATTCCTCCTCTTCTAGCTCGGCTATTATTTGTTCTATAGTTGCTTCTGATACCATGATTAATTTGGTTTTTATTTTAATAGCCTACAAGTGATTTTATTAGAAAAAAGCCATCCTCTCCTTGCTTCTGATATAATGGCATCAGTATATGAGAGTCTTCAATGATCTCTACGTCACCATCACTATCTTTTGCTACGATTTCTCCTTTATATACTTTTTGAAAATTTTGATAGTCTGGAAGCATTTCAAAATAAGGAGAATCCTTGATATCTTTTCTGTAAATCAGTTCTGCAACCTTAGGTAGGTCTCGTGAATACTCGATGAGTATACTATCATGTTGATTTTCGATGTGCTCAGCTTTTACACATCCTATGGTACGCATACAATTAGTCAAAGCCGCAATTGCTCTATTTACAGATAAGGCTTCATCGTGTTGACCAGACTCAAAAGTTAACCCGACAGTAGGGATTCCAAGATTTTCGGTCGTAAAATAGTGAAGACTTGTACCTTGCAACCCGCTAAGCAAGCCCTTTATGACGGGCGCATGAAGCTCTACCGCTATCTTAATACTTTCAGGATCATCGGTACAGATAGTGAAAATTCCCCCTTTAGAAGAGGTCGTGTGGAGATCAAGCACAATTATTTTTTCGGGCTTCAATCTCAGAATGTAATCTTCTATGATTTCTAAGTTTTCGATAATTTCTACTTGCTCTGGGGTGAGGGATTCATAGCTATCATACTTAAATTGATCGATGTCTGCTTTGATCCATTGCCTATTTAAGTCACGGTTGATGTAGCGTTTTCCTTCATTATAGGCACGGAAGTTACCGATAAGACCTAGCATGTTTCCACAAAAAGTAAAGTCAGGATTGGTAATGGGTTCTACTTCTAGCATTTTAGCCATGAGCTCTAGTGCCTTTACACCTGCGGGTTCGTTACCATGCATTGCTCCGAACACTATTAAAAGAGGGCCAGGGTGGTCACCATTATAATCTAATATTATTCGTTCGTTCTCTCTCAATTTTTCAATTTGCTGGTCAACAAAGATGTATAATTACTACGAAGCGTCAAAGCTATTGAATTGAACCTTTGTAAGACAAACAACCATTGTATTTTTCAAATAGGTACATTTTTAATAGTACATTGTTTTATATTTAATGTATTCAAGATTTAATCAATTAAAGACGCCATTAAATCACTTTTATATTTAGTAGATAGTACATGAAATATCTGGTTAGTTTCCTTCTAATTTTTACTTATATAATCTCCCTAGCACAGTCAGACAATATGACTTTGCTGTATCAGTATAATCCTCCAAAACCGATCTTTGCAGGAGTCAAGTTCAACGATGTTTGGGGTTTTACAAGTGCTAATAATGAGTATGCGTTGATAGGGACCGCAACATCAATAGATATAATGAGAGTCAACTCATGTAATAATCCTGTAGTGGTAGACACGATATCTTCTAACGCTTCAGGCGCTCCAGGGTCAGGAGAATCTGTTATCTGGAGGGATATCAAAACCTATGGAAATTATGCATACGCGGTATGCGATGGATGTAATGAGGGTATGAAAATCATCGATCTCAGCGATGTAGATAATGGTAATGTAAGTCATAGTGTTATATCCAATGATTTTTCATCAGCACATAATATTTACATCGATGAGTCTAACGCTAAACTCTATGTTTGTGGTGGTAATTTTGGGAGTGGAATAGATTTATTGATTTATGATCTTTCTTCTCCAGCATTACCTAGCTTATGTAAAAGGATAAACTTCAATGATCCTGATGGTGCTGGAGCTAATCCACCCCTTTCGACTACTGATTTTTATATCCACGACCTTTATGTCGAAAATAATATAGCGTATTGCTCTCATGGATATACAGGTATGTATGTATGGGATCTTTCAGGTCTCGATTGTTCGACGGGCATTGATAACTATAGTATTGCCAATGAAGCAGATGTAAAATCATACTCTACAGGAGCTGGCCCAACAGGATATAACCATAGTTCTTGGAAAAGTGGAGATCGTATATATCTTGCAGAAGAAGTACCTACCGGAAGACCGATGATTGTCCTTCAAGAAACAGAGACGGACCTTGTCTTTAAATCTACCTTTAATAGTAAGCTTGTGTCATCGGCAAGTAACTTACCTACACCGCACAATCCTTTTGTCCACAATAATCTACTATACATTTCATATTATGAAGATGGTATACAGGTGTTTGATATCACAAACCCTGATAGTCCTACATTACATGCATTTTTTGACACCTATAGTTTAAATAATACGGGGAATTATACGGGGACAGAAGGAAACTGGGGAGTATACCCATTTTTTAACTCAGGATGTATTATTGCCAATGATGTAACGTTTGGAACTCATTTTCTGATGTTGGGTAATATAACAGTCCCAGTAGAATGGTTAAGTTTTACTGCTAATAATGTAGGAGGCAAAAATCTCATAAATTGGTCTACAGCAAGCGAACAAAACAATAGCCATTTTAACATCTTACGTAGTACTGATGGTCATCGATATAACCATATCGGACAGGTAAAAGGAGTAAATAATAGTAACAAGACCAATGAATACTCTTACACAGACCTTAACCCAACAAAAGGAAAAAACTATTATAAACTGGAGCAAGTAGATATTGATGGCAAAAGTACATACAGTGAAATTAAAATGGTCGAAAATAGAGTCGCCGATGGAAGTAGATTATATGTTTTCCCAAATCCATCGAGTGCATACATTTCAATAAGAGCAAATTATGGTAGTCAAGGAGAAATATCATTATCATTCTTAGATCAAACAGGAAGACAATTGAAAACCCTCAACATTGAGGCACAAGACTTGAAAGATGGTTTGGAATATAACATACCAGATGATTGGGTAGAAGGTACATATCATCTGGTAATTTACGATAGCGATAACCAAATACTAGATAGATCAAGCATATCGGTTATTCGATAGCGCTTGTGATTTTTGCTTTGGCATAATCTTTGGCTTTGAAAGGTTATGTCGATTTCAATTCAAAAAACTATAGGTGCTTTAGCATTTACCATATGTTTATGGGTATCTGCTATCGCATTCAAGTCTTACGAGCTTAGTCCAGCAGTAGCGTATATTGATCAATATAGAGATCTTGCCATAGTGGAAATGCATAGAAGCGGTATACCTGCGAGCATCATTATGGCTCAAGGATTGTTAGAATCCAATAATGGTTTTAGCGAGTTAGCTACTAATGCCAATAACCACTTTGGTATAAAATGTAAGTCATACTGGAGAGGATCTACCTATTTTCATGAAGATGATGATTATGACCACAAAGGCAATCTTACGGAGTCATGCTTTAGAGCATATAATTCTTCCATAGACTCATATGTTGATCACAGTAATTTTCTGATGCAATCAGATCGATATGCAGTATTGTTTACATATACTAAAACAGATTACTTACAATGGGCTCATGGTTTGAGGTCTTGTGGATATGCTACGGATAAAAAATACGCCTATAAGCTCATCAATAAAATCGAGCAACATCAACTATATCTGCTGGATAATGCTCCAAATCCTGCCGTAAGGATTAACTAATTTTTGGCCCTAGGAATTATTTATATGTAAACTCCGTTTATATTTGTAATGTCGGAGCCATAAGGAAGGGCTGTGATTCAATAAACCAATCTGTAGTGAATATTAGAACCGTTCGTTACCTATTTTTGAATTTAGACAACCTACTCTGCAGCTGATTCTGATGGTTTCGACACTTTTCTTTCGTTTCGTTCTGTATTTATTTCCATCATTTCGTTTCTGTGTTTTACAATATCTATAGCCCTATAGATAGCATTGCGCATAGAAGAAGCATCACCTTTATTCTGTCCTACAATATCATATGCAGTACCATGATCGGGAGATGTACGTACTATGGATAAGCCCGCTGTGACATTTACACCATTGCCAAAGCTTAAAGCCTTAAAAGGGATTAACCCTTGATCGTGGTACATAGCAAGGATACCATCTACCTTTGCATATTCACTACTACCAAAAAAGCCATCTGCTGGATAAGGCCCTACGGCCATAACGCCATTCTTTTTAGCTTCTATGATGAGAGGGCGTATATATTCTTGCTCTTCAGTACCTATATTACCTTCTTCGCCAGCATGTGGGTTTAGTCCCAAAATAGCAATTGTGGGCTTTTGAAGACCAAAATCATTGATGAGTGACTTATTGAAAATCTTTAGTTTTTTGATAATTAATTCTCGTGAAAGTTGTGTTGAAATTTCACTTACAGGGATATGATTGGTACATACTGCGACCTTCAAGTCATCAGATACCATGGTCATGAGACTAGTACTAGCACCAGTCTGATCGGTAAAAAACTCCGTATGCCCTGGATAAGGAAAATTAGTCATTTTCATAGCGGCCTTATTGATGGGTGCGGTTACGATGGCATGTATCTTACCATCTTTTGCATCCTGGAGTGCCTTATCCATTGCAATATGAGCATATTTGCCACCATCTTCAGTCGCTTTGCCCATTTCTATATTGACAGTATCGTCCCAGCAATTGACAAGGTTTACCTTATGGTTAGCAGCTCTACCAGCATCTTGTATATTAGAAAATTGAAAGTCTTGAGAATCTACAATGTTCTTATAATAAGATATCACCTTTGATGATCCATAGATAATAGGGATACACATATCCAACATTCTTCGATTGCTCAAGGCCTTGATGATCACCTCTGGTCCTATTCCGTTGATGTCACCGATTGTAATTCCTATTTTTATTTTACTCATCTGGTCTTTTTTAGATAATATATACTCTAACAAAACAGAAGTCTATCAGATATATTACAAAACTAACATTATATATTTCTTTAATTTGTACTTTTCCGTATCGATATCAAAAAGCTATGAAACGAGTAAGGGCCAAGAAGTCATTTGGACAGCATTTTCTGAATAATGAGGCCATTGCGATGCGTATCGTTGACGGATTGATCGACCACAGTGATATCGGTAATGTCTTAGAGGTGGGTCCAGGGCAAGGTGTACTGACAAAACACTTGCTTGTAAAAGGACGTGCTCTCAAACTTGTAGAAGCCGACGTAGATATGGTAGAATATATCTCAGCCGCTTACCCCCAACTCGTAGATCATATCTACTTTAAGGATTTTTTAAAACTCAAGTTAGATGAAGCATTTCAAGGAGATTCTTTTGGGTTAATAGGAAACTACCCGTACAATATATCCAGTCAGATCATTTTTCACATGATCAAGTATAAGCCTTATATTCCTGTCATGGTTGGTATGTTTCAAAAAGAAGTAGCGGATAGGATAGTAGCTCCTCATGGAAGCAAGACCTACGGTGTCATCAGTGTATTGACACAAGCGCATTATGATTGTGAGTATTTATTTACAGTAAATCCAGAATCTTTTAACCCACCACCAAGAGTAATGTCAGCTGTGATCAGACTTACTCGTAAGGAAGAGTCCATCGATTGTGACGAGAGCCTTTTTAAGTCAGTGGTAAAAATAAGCTTTGGTCAACGACGAAAGATGCTCCGCAATACGATGAAACAGTTTATCAAAGACCCCGAAGCACTCAAAGAAGATCTCTTCACCAAAAGACCAGAGCAACTTTCTTTAGAAGATTTCGTTTCTTTGACGAAGCAAATTGAAACACAAAACTTATGAGTTTAGAAACTAGAATTACGACCGACCTTAAGGCTGCCATGAAGGCAAAAGATCAAGCAGCACTTAGAACAATAAGAGCTGTAAAAGCACAAATCTTATTGCTAAAAACGGATGGTACTGGTAAAGAACTCGATGAGGTAGGAGAGATCAAACTCATCCAAAAACTCGTAAAACAACGTCAAGACTCGCTCGATATCTTCGAAAAACAAGAACGTGAAGACCTCGCCGTAAAAGAGCGTGAAGAGATAGAAGTACTTAAAAGATACTTACCTGAGCAACTCGATGAAGCTGCAATCACCGAAATCGTAAAAGGCATCATCGCTCAAGTGGGCGCTACCGGTATGAAAGATATGGGTAAAGTCATGGGCATGGCTTCTGGCAAACTAGCCGGTAAAGCAGATGGTAAGACAATTGCGGCTATTGTGAAGGGGGCGTTGGGGTAAGAATGTCAAGGATTATAAACTTTGACTAACGAGACCTTAGGTAGGAAATAAGCTCTTACGTTTGATTCTAATAATCATCAGGATGATTTATCGTTAATTTTCGATCTTCTAGTTGAGACAAAAAGTTGATTTCACTCATTATCCTCTTGTCATAACTCTCTATCTTCTGCCATTTTTTAATAAGATCATTACATATCCAATACCATCGATGATCTAAGTTGACTAAGCTTGGTACGCATCCATTGTTTTTTATAAGATTAAATCCATTGAAATACATAAAAAAGATAAAACGTGATGCCACCTTCCAATCCGTCTTTTGATGATTAATATTATAATCAAAGCTGGCAAAAAGAGTCATAGCACGTGAAAACAAGCTACTTAATTGATCAAAATAAGGCTGTACGACTTTTGACTGTTCATGCCATAGGATATCAATATTGGCACTCCAGATGTGTTGAATATCGCTTTTAGAAAAATTATTCGCCCTTATACGTTTTCTGAAATAGTGCAATCTATCAAAGGCATGTACTATAAGTGAATGTTTTTTTTCATGGATAAGAGATGACCTAAACTCATCGTAGTTTAATTGTACAAAGGATAGATGTAATCCGCCAATTTCATCGAATATTTTATTATTTAAAATTCTTATGATTTGAAAATCATCTTCAATACGCTTATTCTTTGTGTCCCTAAAAGAAATGTTGTTGATACCACTTTTTGACCAGTCCCATAGCTTCAGTTTTGTACCGATATGAAATGAGGCAAAAGAGGCCATCCCTGCCCATTTGAAAAGCTCAGGTTGTTGATTATATAACAGCGCATAATAAGTAGTAATCGTACGATTTCTTTTTATGACTTCTGTCTCGTCAGGAATATTAAATTGATATAAAGGCCTCAAGCAAACGAATTATTTATGATCTTAAAATAAGAGACAGCTTTAAATTTTGAATTACTTTTTAACTAGAGTTTTTCCTTAAAGGATGATGATAAACTCAATCCGCCATCAGCCCTTCCAATATCTCATCTAAATCATCATAAGACTTATAACCCACTTTCTCTTCTTCACTTCCTCGCAATACGATACCATAACTAGGAGCATCTCCGAGATCAAGAGTGCCGGTCGTATCGATCAAGCATTGAGCTATCTCGATATGATGTTCTTGTAGTCTAGAGGATAATGTGGAATAAGATTCTTCCGATTTTAAAATTACATGATAGCCATCATCTACATAAGACGCAACTAGAGCTATATCACTATGCACCTCTATGAACTTAGGATCTGCATCACTTAATTCCTCACGTAAGTGCTCTGGTACAAAAAGGCTAAATATAAGACCGCTAAGAATCTCTACATAATCAGAACGTATGGGCGCAAGCCCTTGCCACTGACCTAACATAACAGGGCCCTCTACCCAATCAACGATCTCTTTAAGTTGCTCAGGTAGCAATGTACGAGGATCGTCTTGATCTACAACAAAGGCCATATAATCTACGCCCCAGGCTGCAAAATATCGAGCATCCGTAAGATGGTTAATATCACAAGCGAGTACAGGTATTTTTAGCATAATTTTTATCTATCTTGTTTAAAGAGAATGTTTAAAAACCTATTAATTGGCTGCAACTGGCAACTTTTATTTCTATTTGCGTTGAAAAGCCTCGCTGATGCTAAGGCATCGTCTTCGTTTTTCGCCTTAATCCAAACAAAAATTTTCCACTTTCGCTCAATCATAGACTCTTAAACATTCTCTACAAAGATACACGATAACTATGGCAGTCAAGCGACCTGACAATTATATCGAATTGGTGCATGAAATTACTTGCCTCATCCCAAAAGGTAGAGTAAGTACTTATGGGGCTATTGCAGATTATTTAGCGTTGGGTTCTGCTCGTATGGTGGGCTTTGCGCTGAAAAGATGTGAATTGTTTAACGGTCGTGTTCCAGCCTTTCGAGTAGTAAATAGTAAGGGTGAACTCAGTGGAAGGAATAGCTTCCCTTATCCTACCTATATGCAAGAACACCTTGAGGCTGAAGGCACTATAGTAAAAAACGATAAAGTTCAAGATTTTAAAAGCAAATACTGGCATCCAAGAGAATTGAATGAATCATGACTAAAAGATTTCATCTCATATCAGGACCACGAAATATATCCACAGCATTGATGTACTCTTTTGGCAATCGTATCGATTGTAGTATAGTGGACGAGCCGCTTTATGCCCACTATCTCCATCATAGCGGAAAGGATCATCCTGGCCGAAAAGAAGTAATGCAAACCCAAGATTGTGACTACAACAAAGTGATTTCAGAGGTATTCGACAAGCAGTACGATACACCATATGTATTTCTCAAAAACATGGCTCATCATATTGATTATATGTCGCTTGAGTTTTTAGCTGGAATGCATCATATCTTTCTGATACGAGATATTCGGAGACTCATAGTTTCTTTTGATAAAGTATATCCCAATCCGACTATACAGGATATTGGTATCCGACGTGAATTTGAACTGTATGAGCATATCAGAGAGCAAGGGTACCAGTATGCGGTCATCGACTCAGGGGAGTTACTCAAAGACCCAAATATGGTTTTGACAATATTATGTAAGCGGCTCGAAATCCCTTTTGACAAGGATATGCTTCGTTGGGAGGCTGGCCCGAGACCTGAAGATGGGTCATGGGCAAGGCATTGGTACTCTAATGTGCACCAAAGTACGGGTTTTTCAAAAACGGTCACTAGATCTGTAGAATTGCCAGAAAGACTTGTTCCTTTGTATGAGGAAGCATTACCTTATTATAAATCCCTTTTTCAACAGGCTATAAAAGTAAAATAAACTATGCTACAATCATTCAATCCTAAAAACAAAGACCTCAAGGTATGGGTCAATGATGGTCTTTATCATCGTGATGAAGCAAAAGTTTCAGTATTTGATAGCGTTGTACAAGGCGGTGACGCTGTATGGGAAGGTATACGAGTGTATGAAGAGGGAGTGTTTCTACTCGATCGTCATTTAGATCGACTATTCGATTCTGCTCATGCTTTAAGTTTTGTGCATATGCCTTCTCGTGATGAAGTGAAAGATGCTATCAAAAAAACCTTAGAGGCAAACAATATGGACCGAGATACCCATATCCGATTGACGCTAACTAGAGGAAGGAAAATCACTTCCGGAATGGATCCCAGACTCAACCAAGATTATGGATTAATTGTATTGGCAGAGTGGAAGCCTCCTGTGTATGACAATGATCATGGTATCAATATTATCACGAGCACCATACGCAGAAATAGCCCCATGCATCTAGACTCCAAAATCCATCACAATAACTTACTGAATAACATTCTCGCTAAAATACAATCTAATGTAGCTGGTGCTGATGCAGCTCTTATGCTAGATGCATACGGATTTGTCTCCGAACTCAATGGGACTAATATATTTTATATCAAGAAAGGACAAATATATACTCCGCATGCCGATGCTTGTTTACCTGGTATCACAAGGGCTATGGTTATCGAAATATGTAAAGACCTATCCTTAGAAATTACGGAGAAAAATTGTTCTTTGGTAGAGTTTTATACATCAGACTTTGTGTTCACTACGGGGTCTATGGGAGAGCTTACTCCTGTGAATATTATTGATGGTAGATCCATTAAAAGAAATAAAGGACAAGAAGTTTTTGATAAAATTCACCAACATTTTGAAGCTAAAATCAAGAATCTTTGCGTTAAACTCTAAAAGAATCATGGCTATGACTAGATATACCCTTTCTCTATTATTGATGCTCTTAGTTTTTACAGTGTATTCACAATCCGTAGTCGGAGTCTGGAAAACGATTGATGATGACGATGGTGTAGAGAAATCTCATGTTGAAATTTATGAACAAGGAGGAAAGTATTTTGGTAAAATCATCAAGACACTTGATCCAACTATTCCAGAAATGTGTGGTGAGTGTAAAGGTGATCTAAAGGATACCCCAATGATAGGCCTTCAAATATTAAACGACCTCAAAAAAGACGGTGATGAGTGGACAGGGGGTAAAATTTTGGACCCTGCTAATGGAAAAATCTATAAATGTAAAATGAGCCTAGAGTCCGCAGATGTGCTCAACGTAAGAGGTTTTATAGGCTTTTCTCTAATCGGTCGTACGCAGCAGTGGTATCGGGTAAAGTAGTTTTATTAGGTTATAAGGTTTAATACGGGTAACAAGGTATCGTGGTTTCAAGGGTGACGGGGTCCCTAGGGCTAGTTCTATTAGTAATTGATAGGTGATTCTAGTTGATCGGTTTATAGAGTTTATAAAGTTTTCTAAAGTGACGGGGTTTGGGGTTATCTAAGAATCAGGGGATGCCCATTATAATTTTTCTATATCCAAACGGTGAGACTTGATCAATACTTTAGAAACCTAGTAAACTCTATAAACTCACTTGATTACCTAATACCCCTGAAACCGTAGACACCATGAAACCCCAAGCCCTTCAAACCCCTGACTCCCCTGTTTCCCTAAGACTTTGTCACCATTATTCTCCCAACTCTTAAATATTCCTTGCATATACAATAAATCTCGCCACATAACGGTTATAAGGTTGCAATGATAATTCTATAATAAAACCAATATATGGCGAACGAATACACTCCAAACAAACTCATACAAATCATCTACGGCGAGGCTCCGTTACAAGAGTACTTTGCGCTTGACGATGCTATGAATGCTGATCCTGCATTGAGATCAGAATTTAGACAGTTATATGATGGTTATAAGATGTTACAAAACCTTAGCCTTGCACCGTCTAGTAAGTCAATCGAAAAAATACTTAGTAGCATCTAAAATTGAACAGATGTTTTAGCATGTGACCTCTACTTTATTGATTTATACGAACGGGGAGTATTTGAAATATTTGTTAGCACATATCAGGACGAAAGGCTTTGCGGCTTTCTCAGGTAGTGCAACATACTCGGCATGCGTCTTTTAGGTTGTTTTTATATGATCTTTAAAAAAGAGCATCTAACCTATTCTTTAATGGTCGTACTCTTACTTCTAAAAGTTCGTTTATTAGGGTGTATTAGAAAACGTCCTGATGCAACAATAAGGCAAGTCAAGATCATAAATGAATACTACTCCGCAGTATCTTAAACTACAAAGGTTGCGATGAATCAAGGGTTGGGTTTTGGGTATAAGAACTTGATTTTCAGTGTTTTGACACCTTCTGATATAAAAGTATAAGCTTTTGTGGAGTCTCTGACTTATACTAAGGGTCTATCCGTTCTGTTGTTAGTATTTTTGGCTTGGAAACTATACGAAGCTATGTCTCTACATATCAATACCCTATTCGTAATGAGAGCTTTTGAATTGTTCTTTTAGAAAAGCTTTTACCTATTCCTTTTATGTTCCTCTAAATGATATTTTGAATCAAGGCTAATTTAGATATAAGAATTAATATTTATATAAATATTCTATAGGTGTAGAATATTGTATATCAATAAGTTAAAATAGTAAATTATAACACATATAAAATTTATTAATATAATTTAATTGCATACATTTGACAGAATAATTAATTGATGTAAAAACAGTAATACCTTGGACAATGTCAAAAGTGCTTCTGTTTTTGCTTTATATCGTTGTCATGAGAAAACTACAATTCTCTCAGAAACTTTCTGAGAAAGACCATTCTGCCGTATTTACAGATCATGTAAATCGCTACTCTATTCTAATCTTTTTTACTTTAATAGGCTTCAACCTTTTACAAGGGCAGGACTGTAGTTTTATTACCAATGGAGATTTTTCTTCTAACCTCACAGGGTGGAATGCATCGGGTAATGTGGCAGCTATTGGTGGACAAGCAGTATTTAGTCAAAGCAACTCCGCTGTGGATGGTGTATTGTCACAAACAACAAGCTTGACAACTTGTAATGATTATGAGCTTAAGATTGATGTGGGTGCAGCTGGAGTCAATGACTCTCAGGCAGTCGAAATATTTATAGATGGAGTATCTCAAGGTATTTTCAACCCTCAAACATCTAACCCAAATAGTGTAACACTTCCTTTTACAGCATCCCAATCCAATGTTATTATACGTTTTGAAGATCGTACTGGAAATACAATAGCTCAGGACCTTACCTTAGATAACGTAGAAATATGTGAGATTTCAGACAATGAGGTGGATATCACTTTAGCCAATACCCCATCTATGGTCAGTAGCTGTGGAGACCTCTCTTACGATGTAGTGATAAGTAATGCCTCAAACGCCAACTTTATGGACGGTATGCTTATACTTCCCAGTTCGTTAGAAGATGTCATAATTAGTGATATTTCTGGTGCAACCGTTATAGCGTTACCGAGCGGAGATGTTACCATTAGTAACGTTACGAGTTCAGATATAAATTTTACGGTTAATACCAATGTGTCTTGCAATATGCTTAATACTTCAGATATAATAGGTTTCACCATTGCTTACGAAGATTGCAACGGTATGGTTGTTACGTTTATGGAGACCTTTAATAACGTTACCCTTAATTCTCCAAATATTGATATTACTAATAGCACTCCTCCTTTTTTCAATGCACAAATTGGGCTTGAACAATCTATCACCAATACGGTAGAAAATGTTGGTAATGCAGATGCTGGTGAAGTTACATATTGTGTTTTAGATAATGCAAATCTTTCTCTTACTGGTGTTGCTATAGGAGGTACTTCTTTAAATGCTGCAACTAGTTCTCCATCAGGACAATCTTGTTTTGTTATCCCGGGAGGAATAGCAGAGGGTGCATCTATAGACGTAGTAGAGACCTTTGCGGTCATATCTTGTACAGCAACTACAGATGATCTTACTAGAAGGGCACAATTTGGCTGTGATGGTGATACTGATTGTCTTGAAGAGGCACAAGGCCAATTTCCTTTGACTACCATCACCTATGATGTACCAGACCCTATTATAGATTTTGATATAGACTTTGTGACAAGTGTTAATATCTGTGGACCCACAGAGACAGCATCAGTATCCATTACTTATACCAATAGCCAAGAGGTAGATCTGACCAATGTTAATATTGAGATGTTAATGCCAGCTAATATGGAAATTTCTGCGGTAAGTGCTATCAGTGGCGGTACTATTATCCCAGATGCAACCAACACTATGCTTAGTATCTCAGACCTTGAACCAAATACAACATTGGTTTTTGAGTTAGAAATGATGTCGGGTTGTACGATGGCCAATGTTTCACAGTCTTTTGACATAAATCTCACCCACGATCCCCTCTGTGAAGGAGCAGCTAATAGCGCCACGGGATTCTCTGATAATTACAGCTTACAAGCTGCAAATCTATCGGTGCTATCGGGTAGTATTATAGGAAATATCAGAGAAGGCATGAATATCTTTGATGCCGTCTTAGGAGTAACAGACACCTTAAAGGTACCAGTTGTAAATGCTGGGGCAGGGTATATAGAAGAGTTTACTTATTTTGTTATTAATCCTTCATCCCTTGCTATACAGGGAGTTTCTTTCGCCGGCATGGATATACCACCTTCTAGTACTAGTGGAGATACCGTATTTTATACTATTGGTGCTGACATTATCACACAAGCCATGTTAGGTGCCAGTGCAGATGGGGATACTTTTTTTGAAGAAAATGAGAGTCTTTTTCTATGTGAAGCATGGTTAGGTACCGAGTGTCAGTCAGGTCAGCTCGAACCCATAATGAGGGGAGCTAGATTTGGGTGTCAAGGATCTGTTTGTGCTACTAGTAATATTTCGAGCACAGGTATCAATTTTGATTTTGCAGGACCAGATTTAGCAATATCTACTTATGAACCTTTTACCTATCGACCAGCATGTTATGATACAGAAAATACAGAGTATGGCTTTCAAATCATTAATGAAGGTCTTGCTGATGCAAAAGACATAACTTTTGAAATTCATCAAGAGTTTTATACAGGAGCAATTGTTGGTAGTTCTCTTATGTATTCTATAAATGATCCTTCAGGTCCTTTCATTAGCGCATCTATTGGTGCAAACAATCCAAACCCAAGCTACGGATGTGTGAGTGGAGCAGATAATTATAGAAGTATCAATGCCGAGATGAATGACGTCAACCTAAGTGCAGGAGATACGCTATATTTCAAATATGAAATAGACCATAGTTGTAATTGCAGAGGGTGTGACGTTTTATATGTATATAGAAACAATGTAAGAAGTGTCACATATACAGATCCTTGTGATAAAGAGTTTGTCGATAATACAGATTATCAGCGAGCGGGTAATAATGCCCGTTTCTTTGGTTTTATAGAGGGAGAAAGTAATGCTCCTGCATCTGGTGGATGCCTCAGATATGCTGTAACAGACGCTCAAAACTCTTGGTTTTCTGGAGCCAATAGAACACTATACCCTAATGCCTACCTCGAAATAACAATTGTAGCAGAATGCGGAATGGATATCGATCCGTCTTCCATCCAGTGGGTAGATGCAGATGGTACCGTATATACACCAACTATAGTAAACGGTACCGATAATAATGGTGTGGGTGTAGATGATGAAATTGTCGTTAGGTTTGGAGATACTGCAGCAGGAGGCGACCCATATCCTTCAGGGTTTTCGCTCAGCGGTGATACAGGATTAGAATTTTGTTATACTCCTGATTGTAGTGAAAAACCAGGTGGAGGTTGTAGCACCACGAGTAATATCACAATCAACCCAACTTTTGTAACCGACCCTAGCTGTGTAGCATGTACTGAAAAAGCAGATTGTGGCGTCCCTTTCCCTATCAGTTTTGATTGTCCAGGTTGTGGACCTTGCGACGGTATGTCGCATACCAATCTCGATATCCGAAGAGTAAATTATGGCTTTCCAGATGCTAACAATGATCAGGTGCCTGATGGAGGGATAATCATAGATACTAGTGCATTAGCTTTTAAGCGATTCCTAACCGGAGATACCTTAAAAGCGACATTTGAAGGTATTGTAAATGATGCCGATAATAGCGAGACATGGGTTAATGCTTTCGCTACTATCGATATAAATTCTAACAATTTTACCATACTTGGAGGAGACCTTAAAGTATACGATGCCAGCAATGGAAATATGCTTAGATCCTGCCAAGTACTTTCACAATTTGCTGATGGTACTCGCTTAGTCACTGATATTTCTGCCGATGTATTGAGCGGTTTAGCCTGTACTGATTTTGATGGATTCCAATATGAGGATCAAGACAGTGTGGTCGTATGCGTTTATTATAAAACGAAAGATGAGCTCATCAATGTCCAAGATGAAAATATAACCTACGATACTTGGTTTTATCTCAGTGACGATATCTATGCACAAGGGGATACTGCACGATGTAATTTTCTATTTGAAAACATGCAGCAGATTGGTATCCGCAACTATCATAATGATGTGATCGCAGGTCGTAACTTTGGTGGATGCGAATTATCACCATTTTACCTACGTAGTGACTTAAATTACGGAGGACTAGGTTTTGATGAATTTCCTAATGAAATCAGACCTGTAGGTACACCAGAGACTGTGATTTTTACTAAACCTATTGAATTTAGCTTTAGAAATGATAGTCACCAGTTTAGATATCGTCAATATATAGGAACTGACCGTGATATTGTGGCTGAATCAGCAACTATACCAGAGCAATATTTTATTGAGGATGGTGATCAACTTACCTTTTTAGCTAAAGATTATTTAGAGTCTCTAGGTCACGACGAATTACCTATGGACGAAGGAGGAATATTTTGGTTTTTTCCAGCCATACAAGGTAATTGCCTTTCTGAAGAAGCAACCTATGCCTCATCGTTTCAAGCAACTTGGGAAGTGGATGAACAAGTCTTTTGTGCCCCAACTTTTGAGGTAGCGGAAACAACAGAAAATTGGAATTATACGGGAGGCGCAAAATTAGAAGTCACGACTCCTACTCCAGTAAATGATATCACTGAACCTAGAGCATGTGTATTGATCAATCTTAAGAATACGACCAATCTTGATGCACCATTTTCTTTTCTTAATATACAAACCACTACAGGAGGTCTAGTAGTGCAATCTCTTACGGAAGTGACCGATGGAGCCAGTACTTTAATTACACCGACTAACTTTGGAATATATCCACTCATGGATACCGATGCTGGTGATAATAGATCATTTGAATTATGTGTGAATGTCACTGATTGTGATCCCCAAACACTGGATTTTTCTGCAGGGTGGGATTGCGTAGAATATCCTACAACAATTGAAGAAGCTACTTGTGCCGATCCTTCGACTATTCAATTTAATACAATTTTGGGTTCTCTGGATGGTCAAATAAGTGCTCCGCCTGGAAATATATCTGTAGATCTGTGCGATACGGTTGAGTTTGTTTACAAGATGAGTAGTACCCAACTTGGTAATATTAAGGATGTAGTTTTTGATTTTACCCTACCCAGTGAAATGCATCTCGTACCAGGATCATATGAAGTGGCATATCCTGTACCTTTCGATGAAAGCATGGCCACTTTTCAACACTTTCAAGAGCCAATACTATCTAGTGGTACTACTTACATAGATACCGTTACGGCTCATTATGGTCAACTTGATTCTTTTGGTCTCATAGGTAGCCCAGGGTCTATTACCAATTCTAATATTGTTCTTGTAAAATTTAAGGCTCGTTCAGATTGTGGTTATTCCTCGGGGGCAACTCCTACCTTTGGGGCTTCAGGATGCATGTATTTGTAAATCCCGTTATTTCACCA
>JAHDGW010000148.1 GCA_020631635.1 Saprospiraceae bacterium | reverse complement strand
GCTCGGCAGATTGATCAGCACTTACCCACCCTGCATTGATCTCTTCATGACCATTCAACCATTGATAGTATACAGGTACTCTTGCTGCTGTGGCATACATTTCCACTTTGATTTGCTCTCCTACTTTATAGCTGGTTTGGTTTTCTTTCTTGTGCAGCAATCGTAGTGGGCGGTAGTTTTTCTTTTGCTCATTATTGACCGCGATATAGTTGACTTCTTCTACATGCGATCCGTCGTAATCCTCTTCTGATTTTAGGACTATTTTGTAGCTACCCGCGGGTAAATCCTTCAATTCAGAAAATAGCAGCTTTTCTGGGCTGAGTCTAAGTTTTAGATTCAGTACTTCTTCTTGTTCAGGATAACTAGAAAGATCAGCATCGTCGGAAGCCTGACTACTACCCCCCCTGTATCGATAGGATGGTACTCCTTGCTTATCCCAATAATCTGACCGTTGCCACTGGGCCGGTTCTTTCAGCTTGATCACTTGCAGTACTGCATCAGAGCTTACTGCTTGCTGTTTAGTATTTATGGCTTTTATACTCACTTCCGTGAGATCTTTGACATCAATGACCGTAGCTAAATCAATCTTATATGCATAAGGAAGTTTAGAGATCATGATCGACTCATTGGCGAATCTTGTCTCTCCATTGTTATTGGTCACATCTACATGTAGGCTATAGTGCAGCATGGGATTACCTGGTGTATTCATATTTTCTGGCTCCCTCGCCAAAAACTCAAAACTAAACTTCCCCTCATCATCCGTCTCGATCTCCGCCTGAGCAACTTGAGTCTTATTATTATTTTGACCATACCATCTACTCCAGCCAAAGTATCGGTAGCCTTGCTCCACTTTATAGCTCAGTTTACTATTTGCAATCGGTACTCCAGCGTAAGAGATCGCTGTGCCACTCACCTTGACGATATCACCTAAGCGATATTCCGCTTTCATGGTATCGAGCTTCACCTGAAAAGTCGGTCGCTTATATTCTTCTACTTTGATCGATTTTCTACCACTACTATAATACTCATTATCGTCACCTTCATCGATAAAGTCGTCATTATCCAATTCTACCTCAAGCGTATAATTTCCTGTAAGTCTTCCTTCTGGTATGGTAAACGAACCCGAAAAACTACCAAACATATTAGTGGTGATTTCAAGTTTTGATACTTCCTGATAATTGGCATCCTTTAGATAAATAGTACCAGATGATTTGGGTGCTAAATGAGGGATTTGATTTTTATCATAAGTAATAGCAATTCCTTTAAATTCTATTTGTTGTCCCGGACGATAAATTGCTCGATCCGTAAATAGCGTAATGCTCCCATCTGGTACATGATTATTTCGTTGATTACCATAGATGCTAACCTTCGGAGCAAATCGATCTTTGGCTTTAGTATATTCTACTATAATATTACGATTGTCTTTAGCTAAGTTTGATCGTCCCGCTTGATCGGTTTGAGCATTATTCAGTTTTTGGTCAACATATTGTCTTGCGCTACGATCGTACTCTTGCTTATAATATTGCAGTTTTACGGCTTGTACAGGATCACCTGTAATTCTATTTCTCAGTAGCACATAAGGTTGCTCTATACTCGAGATGACGGTGAGCCCAAGGTCCGACACGGTGATCATACCTAGTTTGATGATACTTTGAGCATCTTTGAGATCTTGACTAGAGGACACGGCTACTGCGTATTTACCATAGTCCAGTGATTCGTATGCGAGTTCTTGTGTATGAAATCTATAGTCTTTTTCTAATCCAGTGACCGTTGCTGTTTTGAAAGCTTTGATTCCAATAATGACATCAACAAGATTTCTATTATTGCGCTGTAGTTTTTCGGTTTCAAACTCTGAGATATCAAAAAATGAAACATAACATTCATTAATGTTTTTGGAGTTGATCTGGATCTTGATCGAGTCTTGAGAGCTGTATATATCTTCTACCTTGAGCTGCAATGCGATCGATTCTATATTAGCGATCAAGTTTTTGCAATCGGCAACTACTGTTGCTTCCTGATCACGTTCGATTAAGGCATTACATTTAGCAATGGCTTCTTCATACTTCTCATCATTGGACAATTGCTGAGCATAGCGATATCCAAAGCGATCTCCTAGGTCGTATTGATTATAATATACTTCCGCATCTCGATTATATTGTTTGGCCAACTCTTTATTACCCAATCGGCTGATGAGGTAGTCTGCCCGTTGTATATCATAAGACCGCAGCGCTTCATAGTTTCCTTTATCAATATGATACGAAAGGAGCTCTTGATACAATTTGAGACTTCGATAGTCAGTGGATATGCTATCCTGAGTCTGTATATCTATATTGACGAAATCAATTGCTTGTACAAGGTATTGATCCTCCAATCTAAATTTAAACGAAGGTCTTGTACCCAAATCATTTCCTGATCGGAGATATGCTAAGGTGCGATCTACTAGCAGATCATACAAGCTTGGTCTTAGACCGTTATTGGGGTTCTTGCTACCGATTAATAAATCCTTGAGCTCCTCCGTTTTTACATTTCGGAGCTTTATATCTTCTATAGATTTGAAATATAACCCACTCACATAATCTCGATAGTTGTTGGTCGTCCATGTACGTATATCGCCGGTGTCAAACTCAGCTAGGTCCGTACGTTGACTGATGGTCCAATGATTTCGCCTAAAATAACTCTGCACTAACTCTGCTGCTTGACTCTGTAGGATCGACTTGGCAGGAAATGAAGCCTGTGCAATCTTATTATCCAAATTAACAATGGCTAGCTCTAAGCCCAGCTCTTCGGTATTCAATATAAGATTGGCTTCAAAGATGGTCGCCTTGACTTGCTGATAGGTGTTTTTATCTTTTAGCGCTTGACTATAAATATTTTGAACTTCTTTAAGGGCCGATTTGGGAAGTCGATCAGTAAGCTTGGTATTGACATCTGCCCAAGCTTGATCATAATCGAAATCATTATTGACTGTACCTATCATCATCAATAGGCTAAGACACAAAGAGACTGAATAAAATTTCCAAGTTGTTGCCATATCCTTCTTTTTTGATGATGATCCACGTATAATAAGATGATTTATAAGTTAAAGACGTTTTTGCAAGCATCTCTGGTTCATTAATAGGAGATTATCTTCTTAACGACTTGTTAAAGATTAATAAAACAGGTATATCGCCTTGAAGACAAGCTACTAATGATCGTACTCTTCACGATCAAAGGTCTCCATATATTCATTGATGATGGCGGAGAATAGTTCAGAGTTATCCTTGATATCATCCAATATCTTTTGGCAACGCTCTTCTTGCTCCGATTGACTACTTTCTCCCTGTATGAGCAGCAGTGCCTTAGTAAAGCTCTTGATAATCGTATTATACAACGGTTGCGAATGAAATCTATATTCATTCATAAGGTAGGTAGCACATTCTGTATTGAAGAGATATATGTCTATCATTTCGAAATCGAGTAAATCCTTCTTATCGAGATCTCTAATAATGGTATTGACTTTCTGGATTCTAGGTCTTCTAGGTCGACGATAGCTCTTGGTTGCATATTTATTAGCGATATCTTTTTTAGCCTTGGCGATGACCCTCTCTCGATCTTTGACAGACCCTAAGTCCATCTTATAGTGTTCCCTGACTTGGGTTATTTTATCAAAAAGCATGGAAAGCTCATCTCGTAAATCCTGTTCCTCTAGATGATTGAGATGTTTTAGAAATTCCGATTTACGCATATTAGGGGTACTTACTCCGCCCGAAAGCTCTTAAAATAGTAGCAATCGAGATGACTCAATTACGATGTTCGGTTCAAAAATGACTTATTTTGGTAAAAATGTAAGGAAGTTTACTTAAAAATGGGTAAAAGGCACTTTTTTCGGTCTTATTGCCCACCTATCTTTATAGTATCGTAAAAAGGAATAGTGTTAAACGAAGCTTATTCCAGACATTGATTAACTATTAAAATTTGGGTGCTATGAAAAACTTACTTGCAATAATCGCTCTTTGTTTATCTACCTATGCTGCATCAGCCTCTATGATAAAAACCAATCCTACTCTTCCTGCAACGACTATAGCCGAGGAGTCATTTACCGTGACCTTAACGGCTGAAGATGATGCTTACTTTAATAGTGTATACTATTGTACGATAGTAGAGAAAGTATGTTTCAAAGCAAAGTCAAGCATTGAAATGGTACAAATTATGGATTCCAACAATGACATTATCATGTTTCTGCCGATAGGCTCCGATGTAATGCACTTGGCTATGGACGAACTAAGTCAAGGAACATATACAGTCAATATTGTACTAGAGGGTGCAGGTGAGATTGTGAAAACTAGCGTGGTGAAAAAATAAAATTCAACCTTAAAAGCTTTAATCAGCATAGATATGAGGGTGTCTTATGCAGAATTAAAAAAAGAGATGACTATGTTAGTCATCTCTTTTTTTTATCTATCAATTAGCGAGAGATCATTCACCGCACAACTCAGCTCGGATCAATACAGCCTAGCAAAGCATACATGACAATGGTCACTTTAGACATAACTTCATTCACAGCGTTTAGGCACCGAAAATCGTGGATCAGGTAAAACACTAGGATACTTTATTTTAATTTCATTTTTACATCAAAGTACAATATTATGTTTTGACATTTTGCAGATATTAAAGTATATGAGTATTATCTACTATGTATATGTCCACACATTCCAATTCAAAAATTACGATTTTCAGTAAAATATGCCGATTTGTAGCAGTTTTGTAAAGTACTTGTCATTAGTTGTCAGATGATAGCTTGTTTTACTACTGAGTTGCCTTTACATTTATAATATCGAAACAGAGAAAGCTTCTTTGAATTGATTTTTAAAATAATAGGTACGTTTATGAAAAATCTAATTACAACTTTAGTATTAGCGCTAGCAATTTTGAGTTCATCAATTTCTTATGCTAATGTAGAACCAATCGCTCCCACACTTCTTATCGAAGAAAATACTTTTACGCTTAACATGGCAGAGGAGGATAATAATCATTTTAATAGTGTCTATTACTGCACGATAGTAGAGAAAGTATGCTTCAAAGCAAAAGCTCAGATTGATATGGTCCAGGTCATGGATTCCAATGATGACATCGTTATGTTTTTACCGATAGGGTCTGATGTAATGCATCTATCTATGGATGAGTTATCGTCTGGGGATTACACGATCAACATTATGTTAGAAGGCGCTGATAAGATTGTAAAAACTAATGTGAGTAAAAAATAACACTCAAGACTGATGGCGATATTTTGAAATATCAATGTGTATTTCTTAATGAGCTAGAGACAACATAAAATAATGTAAGAGACAATCCTCGATAGGTAGGATTGTCTCTTTTTTATTTATCAGTAATACTCAAGCGAGATTTTGTATTTTTGTAATATTATAAAAATTCTTAATGCAAAATCCTCACTTAGATCCTTCAGATTCTAGCTTTACTTCAGAAGAAAAGCAATACGATAAGGCCCTACGTCCGTTAAGTTTCAGCGACTTTGCGGGTCAACCTAAGATTGTTGAAAATCTTGAAGTTTTTATCCAGGCCGCAAAACTACGAGGAGAAGCACTAGACCACGTACTCTTACATGGTCCACCGGGTCTGGGCAAAACTACCTTATCCCATATTATTTCAAACGAAATGGGAACTAAGCTCAAGATCACAAGTGGCCCAGTACTCGAAAAACCAGGTGATCTCGCCGGTCTACTCACAAATTTAGATGAGGGAGATGTATTATTTATAGATGAAATCCACCGACTCAACACCGTAGTGGAAGAGTATCTTTACTCCGCGATGGAAGACTATATGATCGACATCATGATCGATACGGGCCCTAATGCCAGAAGTATCCAACTATCGTTAAATCCATTTACACTGATAGGAGCTACTACGCGTATGGGGCTGCTTACAGCTCCGATGAGAGCAAGATTTGGTATCACCTGTCATCTCGATTACTATAATATAGATACACTTAATAGTATACTACATCGTAGCGCAAAAATACTAGACATCCCCCTACATGAAGATGGATCATATGAAATCGCAAGCCGTAGTAGAGGTACACCGCGTATTGCCAATGCGCTACTAAGAAGAATCAGAGACTTTGCTCAAATCAAAGGTAATGGTACTATTGATCTAAAGATCTCACAATTTGGACTCAATGCCCTCAATGTAGATGAATCAGGATTAGATGAAATGGATAATAAGATACTAGAAACCATCATCAGTAAATTTAAGGGCGGACCAGTAGGCATCAAAAATATAGCCACCGCCGTAGGGGAAGAGGCCGGTACCATAGAAGAAGTACACGAGCCTTTCCTAATCATGCAGGGATTTGTATTACGTACTCCAAGAGGTAGAGAGGCAACAGAAAAAGCATATCGTCACCTAGGCATCGCTCCCAAGCTAGGACAAAATGATCTTTTTAACTAAGCCCAGCCAAAAACTAAGCCTGCGCAGTCGGTGTAAAGTTTAGCGGTGCCATCGGCGGTTGCTGATCAGGTCCTTTAATGGGTCCAAATTGTGCCTCATATTTCTTTACATTATCAGCTAATGCCTTAAGCAATCGCTTGGCATGGAATGGAGTCAACAATATCCGAGATTTTACCTTAGCCTTGGGTACATTGGGTACCATACGGATAAAGTCTACCACAAACTCGCTATGAGAGTGAGATATGATAGCTAGGTTAGAATAGATGCCTTCAGATACTTCTTCTGGTAATTCAATATTGAGTTGATTATTTTTCTTGGTCTCTTCAGCCATGTTAAATGTCTATATTTTGGTTTAAATAATATTGCGTCGACAAGGTACTCAAACATTTTCTTTTCACTCATATAAGCATATACGATTTATAAATGATTAATCAAGTGATCTTTATGAATATCAAAATATAAATATAACAATCAACACAATACATATTACCACAATTTATAATATGTATTATGAGATCAATTAAATACTTACTAACTTTCGGTTGTAATGAGATTCCCAAAGTCGCATTACTTGTACCAGAACCGATATTCTATGAACATTACTTCTATCCTACGGAGTATACCTAAGCCGCTTTTTTCAATGAGTATAGATCAAATGATCTTATGCTGCATGATGATGATTGGTATAGGTGGATTTTCTTTTCTCTTACATAGCAATTTTGATCAGCCTACAGTAGCCCTTAGTAATTTACCAGTAGATAATATAACACGTACAGGGTTGGCTTCACAGATGATCACATTGACCGAAATACAACGATGTGATGAGAAAAACAGAGTCACTATAAAACTCAAATCTAAAGATATCAAGGATAACATTCTTATCGATTTCGGTGATGGTAAAAAAAGTGCAATAGATCAATCTGACTTTACCTATGAGTATGAGAAACATGGTAAATACGTGCTATCTGTGATCAAAAAAGATGCTTTCAAAGAAACCGTAGTGGAAAAGAAATCAATCAACTTTTTTCCAATTTAATATCTGAAAATGAACAACTAGGACAATTATTCTATTGAATTTTCGTACATTTTACAAAATAATGAGAAAAATCAGGTCCTATATAGATAAATATTCCTTCGGTGTATGCTCATATCTAGCGGCAAAAATGGGTGTTAATGCCACAAGAGTACGTCTCTATTTTATTTATACTTCATTTGCTACCTTCGGCTCTCCCTTTATCTTTTACCTAGCCATAGGCTTTTGGATCAATGTAAAAAAGTACATTCGTAACAGCACAAAAGTAATATTCGATTAGTCTCCCATAAATGAATATTGAATCATATTTGCTCCCATTTTCAAGGCTTCCACTCTCTTTTCCTGTGGATCTTTATGTACTTCTTGATCTTCCCAACCGTCTCCCAAGTCACTTTCATAGCTATAAAAACAAACTAATCGACCTTCATGGATAATACCGAATCCCTGCGAAGGTTTATCATCATGCTTGTGTATTTTGGGTAAGCCGTTTTTAAAATCAAATTTTTGATGATATATAGGATGATCAAAGGGTAACTCGATAAACTCATATTCTGGAAATACTTTTTTCATAGCTAGTCTGAC
>JAHDGW010000147.1:796-8060 GCA_020631635.1 Saprospiraceae bacterium | reverse complement strand
AAGATTAAAATCGTCCTTATGTATAACTTTTATTTTACTATCTGCAGTGGTGATTGCTCTCTGGGTATAGGAGCTGTTCATGAGTAATGGTAGATAACCAAAAAAATCGCCTTCTTTCCAGATATCTAAGATCAGCTCTTTGCCAAATTCATTGGTCCTTACTGTCTTTACTTGACCTGATACCACGTAGTAAAGCCAATGTGGATGTTCATTTTCTTTATAAATAACCGTACGAGCATCATAGGTTTTTATTTCATGATCTTCTGAAAGTCGCTCAAACTCTTTCAGTGCTTTGGCTTCACTATATAATTTTTTTAGCCCTTGCTCACCGCTATCTTCTATGGAGGATAAACGATTACTTTTCTTCAATCTGATCTCTATCGCTTGTAGTAGTTCCGCATCATCGAATGGTTTTGTGATATAATCAACGGCACCAAGTCCCATTCCTTTTCGCAAATCCTCTTTTTGGGCTTTTGCGGTCAAGAACATGAATGGAATCTGTGCTAGCTGTATATCGTTATTCAGTATCTTGAGAACTCCATATCCGTCAAGCTCAGGCATCATCACATCACATATGATTAGATCGGGTATATAAGATTGTAAAAGTTTTAACCCTAACTTTCCATTTTCAGCACTCCTGACTTCATAGTCACTAAGTTCGAGTATCTCTTGAAGATTTTCTCTCAAGTCTTCATTGTCTTCAATGATTACAATTTTCTCTTTATTCATAATGTAAAGATTATCTTGGTAACTGGATGGTGAATGTCGTGCCCTTGGATTCCTCGCTTGTAAATGATATACTTCCATTAAGCAATTCAACATACCTTTTTACAATATTCAATCCTAGTCCAGTACCTTGGATATTATTGGCATTACTGGCTCTAAAAAACCTAGTAAAAAGATGCTTTTGCTCCTCTTTAGGAATACCTAGACCGGTATCTGAAATTTTTATATTCAGTACATTATTTTCAATTTTTAACTCAACATGCACCTCCTCATCGCTATATTTTAAGGCATTGGACATCACATTGAATAATATATTTTTCATTATCCTCTGATCGGACTCTATAGTCGTGATATCGTTGAAATTTAGCTTGATTATTCTATCCTTTCTTTTACCCTGAAGTAGGTCTTCTTTTACAGAGATTATCAAATCAACTATACTAAAATTCTCATATTGTACCTCGATCATGCCTTCTTCTAGCTTACTTAATGATAAAAAATCATTGAGAATTCCTGTGAGATTATTGATAGATGACTTGATTCTATTTACATGCTTCTCTCTCTTTTCTTGATCCTCTGTATATTCATATTTTCCTATCAATGATGCAGAGGATAGAATACTAGCTAATGGAGTCCTAAACTCATGTGACGCCATGGAAACAAATCTTGTCTTGAGTTCACCAAGTTCCTTTTCCTTTTGGAGGGCCGTTTCTAGTTCAAGCTGACTCTGCTGGTATTTTTGCTCCGTTTCTTTTCGGGTTTCTATCTCTGACTCAAGCTTACTATTGCTAGATAGCAATTTATTTACTGCATTTTCGAGTTCATAAGTACGTTCTATGATTTTTGATTCGAGTTCTTTATTGAGCTTGAGTATTTCATCTTTCGCTTTTTTTACTTCAGTAAGGTCATGTATAATCCCAGTATAGATTACACGATCATTTAGCAAAACCTCACTTACGGCAAGACGAAATGGGAATAAGGTTCCGTCTTTTTTGAGTCCAATCACCTCTCTACCGACACCAATTATGTGAGCTTTTCTTGTCTCTTTATAATTTTTTAAATAGTCATCGTGAGAGGAATGGTATGGCTCAGGCATGAGCTGTTTTATATTCTTACCTAACACCTCATTTTCCTCATATCCAAATATATTAGCTGCCGCAGGATTCATAGACTCTACTATACCCTCAACGCCTATGGTAATAATACCGTCGATGGCTGTATCTATGATTGACTTCAATCTAAGGACAAAATCTTTGTTGTTATCCATATCCAAAGTTTCATCAATAAATCCCATAAAGTAAAGTTATTAAGTATGATCATAATCACTTGAAGAGATGATTTAGATCATGGAATGAACAATCATTAAGAGAGAACTTAGTATTAAATAAATCATCAATTATGAATTTACTTGGCCCTATCTCTTCTATCATGAGTACCAATGTAGTCTCATTGCCTCCATCAGCAAGTATCGAAGAGGCGAATAAAATATTTTCAAAGTTAAAAATACATCATATTCCCATTACCGAAGCTGGTGAGCTGGTAGGAATGGTATCAAAATCTGATTTTCTATTTTTTCAAAGAGGATTTATAGATAATCGACAAGATGCTAAAGTACATAGTATCAGAATGAAGCACTATGCAGTAAGTCAGATCATGACAAAAGCCCTAGCTACACTTGAACCAAGTGATAAGATCAATGTAGCCATTGAGATATTTAAAGAAAATCTCTTCCATGCTATCCCTATCTGTGTAAATAAGCAGCTCAAAGGTATCATCACGACTCATGATATCATCAATCAACTTGCCACTAACCCTGAAATAGAAATGTCTTATGAATAATACTAAGCCTCTCCAAATCAAGGTACTAGGATCAGCAACCTCTGGACAGCAAATGATCATATCTCTGATTGAAAAATCACTGAATAAGGCTGAGCTACCTCATGAAATAGAAGAGGTTACTGATATCTCATCACTGATAGAATCTAAGCTAGAATCGGTACCGGCAATACAAGTAAATAGTGACACCTATTTCTTAAATAACAACGGTCGATTTAACCAGTCTTTTAGAAAAGCTTTATCTGAAATTCTACAAAAAGCTGAATTTGGATTATGGCCAAAAGTACTAGTTCCGATAGACTTGAGCGATGTATCTAAAAATGCCAGCATCTACGCCCAACAATTACTAAGTGAATTATCTATGGTGGCTGAGATGATGCACGTATATACACCGAATGCCAAACAAATCATAGATCACAACGACACCAATGATCACAAAGATCCAGAACAAATTAGTCTAGATGAGTTTAATCAATTTGTCGATAATATAGATACAGACTGGGGAAGCGACTTGTTATCTAGTTCTCTGATCGATCGAAGATTTAAGGTCGGATTTGCAGCAGACGAAATCTTAGCTTCAGCACAAAAATTTCAGGTCAAGTTTATTGTCATGGGAACTACTGGCAATCAAACAAAGCTAAAACGCTGGTTAGGTTCTGTTTCTACTACAGTACTTCAGCAAAGTACCAAACCTGTACTACTAGTCCCTCAAAATGTACGATACCAAAAGATAAAGCATATCTCTTACGCATTTCATGATACGATCCAAGATCTAAAAACCCTAGAACAACTAATAGATATAGTCAATACTTTTAAATGCAAGTTATCTTTAATATCTGTCAATAATGAAGACGATGCTGCAGGAGAAAACTTAAAAGCAATCTTAGGAGAAAAATTAGAAGACTGCGATATCAGAGTAAGCTATATTAGTGGTGATCAAGTGACCACTGATCTTTTAAAAGAAGCCCAACTCCAAAATGCACAGATATTGGTATGTAGCTCTCGACAAAAGTCTCCTATACAGAGACTGATCAATGGAAGTATAAGTATAGACCTATCTATAGAAACAGATATGCCTTTGATGATCTTGTAGTAGTAGTAGTAGTAGTAGTATATATATATATATATATAGTATCTACCCCTTGATCACCCTACGTATATATCGCTGACCACCTATGCTTAACTCTATAAAATAAATTCCTGCACTAACATCATTAGGAAGTGATACAGGGTACGAATCGGAACCTGCTTGTATTTGAAGGTCAAATTGATCGATGATCAAGCCCGTAGAATTGATAAGTCTTACATTGGATGTTTCGGGTCGATCACTCTCAATATATAGATGGAATAATGCATTAGTGATTGTTGGACCAATCGAAAACTTTTCAATTATAGGATCGATTGATTCAACCGAAGAACTAAGATCAACCTCTAGGTTGTACCGTTGATCATCTGCATAGATCGAATTGTGAAAAAACTCATGCATTTGCAGCGTAGGAAATACCTCTGGATCTAATATCTGAATACTAAACATAGGATTATTCTCTGCGACAAAGCACGGATCCAAACTGTAGCATATCACTCTGTAAGAGTCGCTGTATTCGTGATATTCAAGCATAGCTTCTAAGCCATCAGCAGATTCGAGGAGCTCATAAGATGTTGTGCTTGCAGGTAGACTAAACTGCATTGCTTGAAAACAAGCTTCTTCTGTCATGTAGAAATCGTAAATATCTGATCCCCGTTGCTGCATGCTTATTTTCTTGACCTCAAAACTATCTAAACTAAAAGCCGCAAAATCACCCAATGCATCACCATTGAGATCTCCAATTTTGATACCCTCTACATTCATGTCTCCTGTGATGAGTTCATGATTATATTCCTTTATCTGAGTGATCTCAGGTATGTCTAACTGGATGGAATCCAAATATTCTTGGAGATAATAGTTCCAACTATTGTAAGGCCCTTCTACCTGTATATCGTCAGTAAGCAATCTCTGAGATAGTAGCTCTATATCAGTCATATCAATACTTCCAGAGCTATCGACATCAGCCGCCAAGAATGATCTTTTATTTAATTCTTCTTCGTTGTTCAACGCTTGACCGAGTTTAAATAAGTCGTAGGCATCTACACCATTGAGATAATAATTATCGTTTAATAAACTTATTTGGAAAGGGATACCATACCAATAAGGCAACAAATAATTATCCCAACAATTAATCGAAGCAGTATACCAATAAATCGGCTCTAAATCCCAATTGGTCATATAGTCTGATTCTTCAATTATAGGCTCCACGAGCATATCGTTTCCACAAATATTCCTCTCATTCTGATCTTTTATAACTACCCGATAGTGAGGATCTAAAAAAATACAATCTGCATTAGGGAAAAAATGGCTTCCACTAATATAAACCTCAATTTCATAAGTTCTATTATTTCCAGTTTCATCCCAAACAGAAATTTCCATAGTTCGTAGACCACATCCAACTCCAAACAAATCCAAATAAAAATTTGGCACATAAGAAGTATTGCTCCAAGAATAAAGCAGATTCTCGCTAGTCGTGCAATTATCACTTCCAGAATCTACAAAGGCATAAGCCCACAGCTCTAATCTTTCACCATCAAAGTCTACACCTGGCATCTCTTCAGTGATAAACAACCTCTTAAATACAGCTGTAGGAGGTGTCTTGTCAACTGCTAAAATCTCTATATCACAATCCGCGTCGTGGGTACAATCACTATTTGCATACCAAGTAACTTTATGATTAGAATAGCTCTGCACCGATTCTGAGACCACAATTGAAATACCCTCTCCTGATACCGTTGGTTCTATATACTGAATATTAACATCTGGTCCTAACTGTGTCAGATCAACGTCAGCATTTTCGGTAACGTAAACAAAATCAAAAGAACCATCACCCCATAGATCTACCAATACTGCCCACTCAATGAGTTCTGTACTAAAACTAGGATCATCAATAGTTGCGGTGTTAGATAGTTCTAAGTAGGCATCGCAACTTTCATCTAACTCTGCGATAAAATCAATACAATTGGTAAAGGATAATGAGGCAAACTGCGCCCAACTGATCGATGGTGCAAATATCAGTAACATAACGAATAATACTATTCCCTTTTTCATAACATGTCATTGGATTACTTCCAAGATATGAATAAAAAGGAATAACTATACTCAAAAGCTCCCGACAATCATCACATTACCAATAACTTACATATATAACTACCTAAAAACTACCTGACCCCTCAGCCCAGAGACTCCCTACACTACTTAGCTCTATACAACCCTCATATCGAGTGGGTATCGGGTCATAGTTCAGCACATTCATGGCGGCCGCTTCTGAGGTAAAGAATGAGGCCACTACCATATCTTTCATAAAAGAGAATATATGTGGGCCTTCTGTTTCCTTAGATTCATCGGCAAGCTTCTGAAGTATTGCAGCTTGATCCTCTTCCTTGAGGTCAACATAATTTTTCTGATGTGCAGACTGACTCATGGCATTGAAAGCTTTCATACCCTCTTGTACTTGTGCTTGCTCTTCTGCACTAAACAGATCTTTACAAGCCTGATCAATCACTTCTACTACCCCTGCATCTAGAGCTCCAGGTGTATCAGTTTTAGGTATGATGAGATCTGCGACTCGGGTGATGATTGCGATCTGATCTTTATCAAAAAATACGGGCGTCCAGCTTAAGCTTGGCTCGGGGCTGCATCCTGATAATAAAGCACTTAACGAACCCATAGTCATAGCACCTCCCATGACCACAACACTTGTTTTTATGGCATCTCTTCTTTTCATAGTATTCGGTTTTGATATAGGTTTTATAAGTTTCCTTTATTAAGTTCTTTGACGGCATGGTCTACTGCTCTTGCGGTAAACGCCATATAGGTAAGCGATGGATTTTGACATGCTGCCGAGGTCATAAATGAGCCATCGGTCACAAATACATTTTTAGCGGCATGTACCTGATTATATTTATTGAGTACTGAAGTCTTGGGATCACGACCCATACGTGCAGTACCCATTTCGTGTATTCCTAGACCAGGATTGCAACCACGATCATAAGTTTCTACATTTTTGAATCCTGCCTTGTCCAGCATTTCTGCGGCAGCTGACATCATCTCTTTACGCATATTGTACTCATTCTCTTTCCACTCTACATCCATGGTAAGCGTAGGCTGACCGTATTTATCTTTTACAGATTCATTAAGCGTAACTCGATTATCCTCATAGGGTAAGCATTCTCCAAATGCCATAAGTCCCATTGTCCAATTACCTGGCTGAGCAGCAGCTTCTTTAAAACCTGCACCAAAATCAGCTTCGGCAATATTACGGGACCATCCTTCTCTACCACCTCCACCTTGATATCCAAATCCTCGGATATAGTCTTTTCGTTTGGTAGATGCATCTAAATTCTGAAATCTCGGGATATAGATACCATTTGGTCTTCTACCTTTGAAATACTGATCTTCATATCCATCCAATTGACCATAAGCACCTAATCTAAAGTGGTGATCCATGACGTTACGTCCCAGCTGATCGGAGTCATTTCCAAATCCATTTGGAAAACGATCAGACTTACTATTGAGCATAATCTGTGTAGATCCAAACGTAGAAGCACATAAGAATACGATTTTAGAAAAATACTCATGCGATTCACCCGTTTCAGCATCTAATATCTGTACTCCCTT
>JAHDGW010000147.1:0-786 GCA_020631635.1 Saprospiraceae bacterium | reverse complement strand
AAAAATGATATTGGTCACAATACTATGCGGTCTCAATGTCATATTTCCTGCCTTCTCCGCTGCTGGCAACGTAGACGCGTTACTACTGAAATATGCCCCAAAAGGACAACCTCGCATACATCGATTTCTGAACTGGCAAGTACCTCTACCCTCTTTGGCTTCTGTAAGATGAGCAGCCCTACCGATGGTCAGCAATCGATCGTTATAGTTTTTAGCAATACTACTTTTTAAGTGGGTCTCTGCACAGTTGAGTTGCATCGGTGGCTGAAACTTACCGTCAGGTAACTGAGACAGTCCCTCAGCCTGACCGCTGACTCCAATATATGATTCTACGTAGTCATACCAAGGTGCTATATCGGCATATCGTACGGGCCAGTCTACAGCAATACCTTCTTTAGCATTAGCTGCAAAATCCATTTCTGACCATCGATAAGACTGACGTCCCCACATCAATGATCTACCACCTACATGATATCCTCGTATCCAATCAAAGGGTTTTTTCTCCGTATATGGATGCTCTGTATCTTTGACCCACCAATGTTTTAGGGTTTCTTGTATAGTATAGCCCGTTCTACTTTGCTTTTCATAGTCTTTGAGTTCTTCTAGCGACATTTTGCCTCTATTGGGTAGCTCCCATTTTTCAACCGTTGCTGTGGGATAATCTCCATGCTTCACATCACGGCCTCGCTCTAGCACAAGTGTTTTGAGTCCTTTTTCACTAAGCTCTTTTGCAGCCCATCCTCCACTTATACCGGAGCCTACGACTATAGCATCATAGCTTACTTC
>JAHDGW010000146.1 GCA_020631635.1 Saprospiraceae bacterium | reverse complement strand
AGCACTTGCTAACCGTTTGACTAATTGATCATCATCTGCTGACACGATTGCATTGTATTGATCTTTGAAGACTAAAGTTGTTTCACCATTGTCAACAGTACAGATAAGCCTTCCACTTAGTGCATTTTCCCACATTACATTTCCGAGACTACCGCCTTCGTATAAAAACATACTTATATCATAGGCAGGAAGTTTATCTATTATTTCTCGGTGAGGAACCTCTTGTAGAAGCTCGATGTGATTAGCGCATGCAGATTGTTTGATTTGTTCTTTGATTTGATTTTCTAGGCTTCCAGTACCTACAATAGTTAAATATGTGTCTATAGAGTGCTTAGATATGAGCTCTTCTACGAGTTGTATAGAGAGATGATGACGTTTATAGGGTTCTAATCGGGAGATCGAACAGATCTTTAACGAATCACCTAGATACATTACCGGTTTGTGTTGTAAGAGCTTATCTCTCATCTCCTTATCCATACCATTATATAGCATTTTGACATTGATGCTGGGGTTAAAGTATTTTGCTACCTTGTCAAAAGCTGTCCCGTCCTGCGTTGCAATCATCAGATCACATGGTTTTTTTATGGCAAGAATTTCCATAAAATGACGGGTGTAGATTTTAAACCACTTCTTATGTTTCAATGGTTGTGTCAGTATGGTTCCATATATACGACCTACAGATGGTATGCTATACTTTTTACCCAATATCGCAGCAAGACTGGAGTAGGTACTTAAGCCGTAGATTACATCATATTGATGCGTCTTGAGGTGCTTTTTTAGATAAAAGTAAAGCTTGATATAACAGATAAATTTCCAAATCAAGTAGATCGGAAACGAAAACTTGATCAATGAAATAGTAGAACCATTTTTGAAGGTTTTGGTATGGTCTTGATCAAAATTTAAAATAACGGAATGAAAGCTATGCTCATCATGATTGCCAAGAAACTGATACAAATTGTAAATCGCGGGAGTTCCTGTCGGCTCCCCTCTATCTTGAAACCAATGGGTCAAGGGTCGGTAGTATTCTCCGATGATTAAGATGCGCATTGGTCAATATATTGTTGATATAAAGACTTCAAAGTTTCCCCAAACCACATGGTTTTATCAAAATTGCTGTTGTGCCAGTTTGACTCGATATGAGTGTTAGATATGTTTATTTGGAAAAATAGCCTAAAAATACTGCTTAATTGCTCTATATCATTATTGGCCTCATGTATCAAAGAACTTTCCATAAAAGACATAGGGAGCTCTTTGAATCTAAAGGCTCTTTCGTTTTTGAAATCATATAGATTATACGCATATCCAGTCCCGCATCTAAACCCAATTCGCCGATTGTACCCGAGGCTACTATCTTGTATTATTCCTTGACTTTCGATGATATAAGGTGTTACTTCCCAGTTCCATCGGAGACAATGCTGCCTACTATGAGAGATTTTTGTTTTTGTGATATCATTTAACTTTTCGACTTCTTGCTGAAATAGATTTTCTTTGATCGATGCATTATAGCTTGGATGTATTCCTATAGTATAGTTTCGTTCATGAAGCAAAGAAATAAGTGCTTTTACCTTTGGATCAGTTATGCGATAGTTGTTGTCATAAGTGGTTTCCCCTCCAGCCATAAAATAACAAGTCTTCTCTATTTGACACTTGCTAAATAAGCACTTGTATACATCATATGGATCTTTTTCTAGACCTAGTAGATATTTGAATACTGCAATCTTCGTTTTGATTAAATGTGCTAGGCCTCTGCGATGCCAAAGTATACCAAGTATGGTTTTAGGTATTTTATAAAAAGGTCTAAATCGGTAAAGTAAGTCGATATCATGCGATAGACTATGGCTTGTTGCAAAGTCTATTTTTTGAGAGGTCAAAGTTTCTACTAGAGCTTTTACAAGATGATCTACAACAGGAGTTTTTTCTAGCTTAGTCTTGACCAGTATTTGTTTTTCTTCTCTTAGCCAAAGGCTACTATTATGATCTTGAGCAAAAGCAAATACCTCTTCATATCGACTGATATGAAAAAAAATGGCCTCTATTAAGTCGAACTCAAAATACTTATCTGAGATTACATGAGCCCCTTTAGACTTGAGTTTTTCTACACTATAGATATTTCCATGCTCATAGGTATATTCATTGAGAAAGATAGACTCAAGACGCTCATTTCCTTGATCAAAAAATAGCTTTTGACAAGGCATATGCCAATGGGTATCTTCAGGTAAACCATATGAAATCGTATCATGATGCTCTATAGAGTCATCCTGTGATAGGTATAATTTACCTCGGCATAAAGGATGATTATTGATAAAATCGAAGGTGTAGTTTAACCTTGGATTCGATGCAAGATCTGGAAGCACTTTGACTAGGATGTTTTTCATCGTTAGAAAGGGTGTCCTTTAAGTAATCGAAACGCAGCACCAAGAAATCTATTGGTTTTAGTTAAAACAGAATAAGTACGTAGCTTACCTCCAAATGCTCTAAATACGGGTTCTACTTCGGGAATCATGGTGCCTTCGAAGTCAAATATCCTATCGTCGCTTATGGTATCTTTTATGGCTTCCCAGAGCATCCATTGCACGGCACCTTGAGGCTTGCGAGATTTATCTACCCCGATGAGCAAGCAATACGAGCAATCTTTATCATTAAGTATAAGGCTACTGCATACGGCAAGCTCTCCCTCATATATGGTATACTGGCGGATAGAGTTTCTACGTTCGGCACTTTGCACAATACGGTTTACCAGGTCTTGAGAGAAAGGTGTTTTTTTATTTTTTCTAGCAAAGGTTTTTTCATTTAGGGTATATAAAATTTGAGTATCAATCTTTTGAGAACAGGTATATCGCAATTTCGCTTTTTTGATATCCGTCCTGACGCTGGCTTTCATAGCATCATATATTTGATCACGATCGGTCTTCTCAATTCGGTATGTGTATTTGGCATGGTGCCAATACCCAGATAGGGCAATTGGCATGACATTACTCAAGTCTGGATGACACTTGATATTTTGCATCTTGGACCTAGGTATCTGAGCGATCAGCTCTTTCATTACTTGATGCTCATGATAGTGCCTCGATACTTGTTTGGTCAAATTATGAGGATAGATGATATGTGGACCTAAATATGGAGTCAATATAGGATTGATGATAGTAGTCATTCCATATTTTGATCTCAATACAAAAGGCCATAATCCTCTGATGGAGCCATCTTTAGCATACGACAAGGCAATATCCCAAGCTTGATCTCCTACTACAGTATCAAGCCACCAAGCTTGATGAAATAGTGGAATATCAGCATTTGACTCACAATAAGATCTGTATGTATCTGTGTTTTTTATAATTGACTATTGATTTAGCATAATTGTAGTCTAAAAGTAATGAAATAACGATAGTCTATGGGCTAAACGTAAAGTGCTTACTTTTATCGTGTAAATTGCATACGTATTGATGCGCAAGGATTATATATTACATTTGGTCAGTTGGTATCCCTCTCAAGAAGATGAGTTTGACGGAGATTTCATACAGCGCCACATTCACTGCATTCCTAACAGTCATGTAGTCGTACATGCTCAGCAATCCACGTTAAATAAAAAGCATCATACTCAACATCAGAATGGAAAAACTAACGCTGATGAATATATCCAATATTTCAAAGGAACGCTAAAATTCCTGAACCCAGTAATGCAGATGTATTATCAACTGCGACTATGCCGACGGGTCATCAAAAAAGAAGGAAAACCAAGGCTTATACATGTACATGTTGCTCTCTACGCCGGATTTGTGGGTTTTTGGCTTAGCCTAAAGTATAATATCCCATTAGTCATGACGGAGCATTCTACGCTGTATACAAGTCAGGAGACTTCGCTAAAAACAAAAATAAAGAGGTGGATAGGAATAGCACTATTGAATAGGGCAGATATCATGCTGCCAGTCTCTAATCAGCTGAATGATAAGATTAAACTAAGCAGAAAAAGTACCAAATCAAAAGTAATCCATAATGTAGTATCACCTAGTTTTTTCTCATCCAAAATAGGAAATACAAAGGACGTGCTCCGATGCATCCATGTATCTAGTCTAGATGAGCGCCATAAAAACATAAGTGGGATGATTGATGCATTTGAGCAATTCCAAAAGCTCAATATTGCTTTTCATTGGACGATAGTCGGCAATTATAATTTGGATGCAACAAGAATAAAACTGGAGCAGTCAGCGATGCATGCAGAGAACTATACCTTACTTGGTCCATTGAGCCATTCAGAGCTGGCATGTGTAATGAGTGATCATGATGTATTTGTGCTATTTAGCAATAAAGAGAACTTTCCCTGTGTATTGTTAGAGGCTCAAGCGTCGGGTTTGCGTCTTATTGCAACGGATGTAGGAGGTGTATCAGAGATACTTTCAGGTGATGATATTTTAGTCGATAAGGCTGACATACAAGGCGTAGTACTAGGTCTAATAAAAGTATCTGAGGAAGACTTACATGAAGAAAAAAGAGAAGTCATTCGATCTCAAGCTTGGGCTAAATATTCATCGCAAGCTATTGGAAAGGATATCTTTTCAATATATAAGGATATGATATGAAAATACCTTTCTTCAGCATCATCATACCCACCTATAATCGTGCTGACATGATCAGTAAAGCTATAGATAGCGTGATCGGCCAATCTTTCTCAGATTGGGAGTTGATCATAGTTGATGATGGTGGGAGTGATCATACACGGTCTGTGGTCGATGGTTTTAAAGATCACAGGATTCAGTATCATTGGCAAGAAAATAGAGGAAGATCTGCTGCAAGGAATATCGGCTTATCTATGGTAAGGGGAAAATATATTATTTTTTTAGACGATGACGATTGGTTTTTAGAGAATCATCTTCAGTGTTTATATGATGCGAGCTCTGAAGGTGATGAGTATACAATCCTAAAAACAGGAGCAATGATACTTGATCATGGGCATCAATCTTCAGAAGGTTTTATAGCAGACTCTAATTTAAATTCGGAAGAATATATTTGGTGCAATGGAATTTCTCTTTTCCAGATTGCGGTACCAAATACTCTTGCGTTGTCCACTTCTTTCAACACAAATATCCATTACGGTGAGGACTTGCTGTGGGTTATGAGCATGACGATAAAAGGGGCACAGATCAAGGAAATTTTAGCCAGTAGCGTAGTAATCAACAATCACACGAATAGATCTAGCTATCTAAACTCAAAGCTAGCAATCTTAGATAGATACCATCAAATATATAAGGCTAGAGGTGAACTTTTGGACCTAGGAATTGAGAGATTTATAAAGTCTAATCTAATAGATGCCGTTTTTTTAAAAGACAAGCAGACATGTATAAAGACTTTAGTAAAGAAAGGCTTTTTATGGGCAGCACTAAAGCTATATCTACAGTAGTTTAGCGATTAGATTCGGGTGTTTTATTAATGTCCAAATAGCGATTGGTATTTTAAGGCAGTTACGTATAAGACGTGAGTTTAACTTGTTAAGAATAGGTCTAAAATGAAGAAATTGTATAAAAAAATATCGATTGACTTTTGTGCCGAGATCATGATTGATTATTTTATGTAGCCATATTTTGTAGAATTCGACAAGATCCTTCTTTCCTTGATTTGAATTTAAGATGGCATTATTTGCATGTAATCTATGACATCCAACAGCGCTTGTAGATAGTAGTCTTATTTCTCCATAAATACAGGCTTCATATAAGATGTTGAGTTCTTGAGCTCGTTTCAAGTCTAGACATAGAATATGATTATCTTTTAGGAAACGACTCTTAAATGTAAAACCTATCAGTATAGGAGTTCCCTGCTGTGAGTCAATCATTGCTTCTAAAGCATGTGCCTCTGTAACCATGCTATCGAAATGGTATTTGTTTAATGGATATGCATAAGGAAATTCAGCTTCTTGCAGTACATCAATAGACTCAAAGATGCCATCTATGACATTATTTTTTAAGTAGTCAATGGTATTGACAAATCGATTAGGATAGTAAAAGTCATCAGCGTCTAGAAAGTTGATTAAATCACAAGTCGCATATTTAATTCCTAAGTTTCTAGATGGGCCAGCTCCTTTATTCACATAGTTTTGATGATGTAAAATCACTATTCGATTATCCGTAAGTTGTATTTTTCTTAAAAGACTCTCTGTAGTATCTTTCGATCCATCATTAACCACAATGATTTGACCCACTTCTTCTTGAATTATGCATGATTTTATGCACTGCTCTATATAGCGTTCGGCGTTATATGCGGGTATTACTACGGATACTTTCATTTGGTCCAAAAATCAAGATTACGTTGCGTTAGCTCTTCTAGGGCTTTAATATCATCTTTTAGATGCGAGTATACATAATCATATTGTTCGGGAGTATATTCAGGTTTATACTTCAATCTTGTCGACTTTTGTATTTTACTTTTTAGCGTTTTTATAAGTCGATTGGGAAGATATTTTTTTATCTCGGTGTATAGCTTGGATGAGAGTATTCCATCATATATTTTTGGTATATCGAGTTTATCCTGGTGCCTATTCAAGGCAGCATCTGTATGACTTATATTTTCAAAATTTAGATTAAGAAATTGTAGTATTCCATGTATTGATCTTTCTTGATCATCAATAAAATCATAATAGAAAATAATAAGTATTTGGTCCTTAGGGAATAATTCTAAATAGGGACTTATCTGATGATAGTATTGACTTAAAACAATGAGGTTTTTGTCAGGATGGTATAATGATTCATTAAAAGTTTTACGAGTATACTTACGGTTATAGGCCATGGTATAGTTGGAGATAATCCTATCAAAGGGATTTCTTACGATGTACAGTATGCGAGCATCTGGGTTATAATTATAAATATTAGATGCCACGTTTTCTGATGTATACTCTTGAGCGGAATAAATGGTAGAAGCATCACATTTCCAAGTACAAGTTGCATCAAATAAACTATGATATTTTGATAGATTATCTGACCTATATGTTGAATCCTTGCTAAAGTATTCTGGTTCTTTATTGCTTGCAACGCAGATGTCTTCGTGCATATTAAGGCAAGCAGCTAGGCTAGTAGTTGCACATTTACGAGCTCCTATCAGGAATAAGTTTACTTTATTTATCTGATTTTCATGCATATAGACTATTCCAATTCAATGGTTTCTTTGAGCTTTTCTGATTCTGCTTTCATCAATGATTGCAACTGCTCTTTACGGTTTTCATAATTATCCATAAAGTACTGGATTTTTGATAAGATTACGTTGACGTTTTCATGTATAGGACATTGATCTTGAGGTATACCCATATCCTTGTATATTCCTTCAGACTTGTGTTCGTATCCAATACAAAAAGCAGGTATGTCATTTGTCATACACAGCAGGGCCCCGTGAAGTCTCATTCCTATATAGAGCGTATAATTTTTGATTGTATTATTGAAAGAGTCAAAGTCTAATCGGGTATTAATAACCTTAACTCTAGTGTTTTTTTCAAAGTTAGATTTGATTCTAGAAGAAATGAGGCTATCATCTCTATAGCCTTTGATACCTTGGCAAGTAGAGATCATAGTGATATTACAATCAGTTTTTTCAAATAAATAACTGATGATTTTAATCGCCTTTTGATGAACATCGTTATCAAATTTGGGATCGTTTCTACCTCTGAAATTCATAATAATATTAGGCTTATTACTTATGCTATGAGGACAATCATTTCCCAACGAAAATGCTAAATCAGGGCAGGGAATGCTATGTACTATGCCTAGTTGACTTAATATTTCGGTTGAGATAGATTCTCTTGAGTATATTCTGGTGACCTTTGATAGGGTATTTCTGATCAGTGTTTTAGTTCTAGATTTCCAAAATGGACCAAACGACTGAGGTAATAATATTGGAACCTTACCTAAGGATAAGATTAGATTTAGGGATATTAATCGATCTATACAATTATAATGATCCGTAAAGTACCCTCCGCCGGATGATAGAACAAGGTCGGCATTTTTTAATTTGCTGAGAGCGGCTTTTTCATTTATACTATGTAGGAAACTTAAACTCAGATAAAGCTTGAAAAACTTAAATTTGAATAATGCTCTTTTTATTCTATTGACTAGACG
>JAHDGW010000145.1 GCA_020631635.1 Saprospiraceae bacterium | reverse complement strand
ATTTCATCACCAAAGAAGGTGATCCGATATCCGAAATCTGCATAGGGCAAATTAATGTCCACAGTATCTCCACGTACCCTGAATGTACCTCGCTTAAAATCTCGCTCAGTACGAGAATATAGACTTTCTACAAGATTGTATAGAAAGACATTACGAGATATTTTTTGATCCTTCTGTATACGGATGATTCCCGTTTTATAATCTTCAGGATTTCCCATACCATAGATACAAGATACTGATGCTACGATGATGATATCTCGCCTGCCTGTGAGTAGATTAGAGGTTGCTTTGAGTCGGAGTTTATCGATTTCTTCATTGATGGAGAGATCTTTTTCGATGTAGGTATCACTTGAGCCAATGTAGGCCTCTGGCTGGTAATAGTCATAGTATGAGACAAAGTATTCTACTGCATTGTTGGGAAAGAACTCCTGCAGTTCACTATAGAGCTGGGCGGTAAGTGTTTTATTATGGGTCAGTACTAAGGTAGGACGATTCAGATTGGCGATGACATTGGCTACGGTAAATGTTTTACCCGATCCAGTCACACCGAGTAGGACTTGTGATTTTTCACCGTTTTTGATGCCTTGTGTAAGCTGCTCGATAGCTTGAGGCTGATCTCCAGTGGGACTATATTTAGATACTAGTTCAAATGACATAAGTATGTAAAGTTACATCAATTGAATATGTTTATAACAGAGTATTGATTGTAAAAAGAAAGAGGCGACCAGAAAGTCTGACCGCCTCTTATAAAAGGGTGTTTAAAAAAATCTGAGGTTTATCTTATTACTATGAATTTTTCAGTTTTCACAGCTCTACCTTGTTGTACGGTGAGGAAATAGATATTTGGAGTGAAAGCATCTAAGCTTTGTGATCTATTATTATTTCCTGAGATTAGAGATACTTGCTCCGAGGTAATCTGCTTACCAAAAGCATCTGAAATAGTTACGACTGCTGACATATCAGTATCTGTAGAGATATTGTATCGTAATACATTGGTTGCTGGATTAGATTGGAAACTAATCGTCACATCACTGGTAAATACATCATCTACTGCTGTAGGACTTGCCGCCAGCATGGAAGACATTCTTTCCATTAGGTCACCTTGATTACCTGCATCTCCTATGATAATTTCTTCACAGTTATCTTCGATGTATGCTATGAACTCATCATCATTATCAAAAGCTGGAGCATTCAATACACAATCACTAAAGGGTACACCACAATCTGCAAGTACCGCGATGAACTCTTGTATCAAAGTAAGCCCTTCGACATCAGCGCTCAATAGGCAACTGTCAATTGCAGTCCATGTATCATCATTTCCAGGACCGTTATCACACTCTACGACGGTATAATTGTCATAGATGCAGTCAGCCCAGCATTCATTGATTGCCCAATCGCTATATACTTCTCCATCGTAAGTAACTTCTATACAGATACCTTGACCATCATTTGCTGGCTCATCACTACAATCACAGTCTTCCCAAGGATCTACCCAGCCACAATCTTCTTCCGTAATTTCAAGTCCATAACATTCTGCCCAGCACTCGTTTGATACTTCAAACACATTTCCTAGGCTATCAACTACGCATACTGGGTCATAATCGGAAGTACACATACAATCATCCCAAGGGTCTACCCAAAGACTATCGCATTCTACGATTTCATAATCAGTGATGCCAAAACATGCTAAGAAACAAGTATCTGGTACCCACTCTGTATATGTCTCTCCATCAAGTTCAACGGATACACAGATGCCTTCTTCATCAAATTCACCTTCGCAAGCACAAGGATCTTCCCAGCTACAATCTTCGTCTGAGAGTTCTAGTCCTAAGCACTCTGCAAAGCAAGAATTAGGAACTTCAAACACATTTCCAGTAGAATCAACTACACATACTGGGTTATATTCTTCTTCGCCACATTCTAAGCATTCAAATCCTGGAAGATCACCACAATCTACAACTTGTGTAGAGTCATAACCTGCACATTCTGCAAGACATAGGCTAGGGAATGGACAAATGACTCCAGTTTCAGCATCTGTTAAGATACATACAAATTCTTCTGGGTTAGTTTCTTCACAATCACAGTCATCATTCCAAGGATCAACCCAAAGGCTATCACATTCTACGATTTCATATTCAGTGATACCTATACAGGCTAAAAAGCATGTATCTGGCACCCACTCTGTATAGCTTTCGCCATCATACTCGACGGTAACGCAAATACCCTCTTCGTCAAATTCTCCATCACACTCACAATCATTTTCCCAAGGATCATTACCACCTGTGGGATCATCAAATATAGTTAGGTCACATTCTTCTGTAGTAGGAAGTAGACCAAGACAATCTGCCCAACATTGATTAGGCACAGCGAATACTACACCTGTAGAATCGCTTACACAAATAGGATCGCCCTCAAAAGGACAGTCGCATTGTGCTGTTGCTGACTGTGTCGCAAATAAGCTGAGCACAAAACAGCAACAGGTTAAAAAGGAATAAAAAGGTTTCATTTGAAAGGATTTATGGTTGAATTAATTTGGTTCAAAAAAAGAAGTTAGTAAATCATGATTTGCATACACTTTTATTATTCATCAGCACGATGAAGTGCTGCGTTCACGGGCGTATTTTTTTACATTTTTATTGAAAATCCAGCCTGGAGGCCAAGAAAGCTCTGTGTATAAGCGGATTGGTGATATAGTTTTTGCTCAGTCATAGATCTCCTATATACTAATCCTGCTGTTAATGCAATTTTATCATTGAAAGGTCTGATATAACTGACTTGGGTATTCATAAATACCGAACTATAAAAATCGCTATTTACATCATCTATAGAACCATTAGAATCGACAAAGCGACCTTTTTGGCTAAAATCATATCTAAGGCTTGGTCCAGCGCTAATGATAAAGCGAGATTTTCCTAATGTTTGATTCCAGTTGAGCAATATAGGTAACGAAGCATACCAATGTTGATTAAAAGTTAGCGTTGACTGCGTGGTCGTTCGGGTTACAAGCTCTTTACCTGCCAGGTATTGTATTTCGTTATTTTCATCTTCAAAGACAAATGCATCAGGTACTTCTTGCTCTTCTTGTGCTTGTAGGATAGATGTATACTCAAATTTAAGAATATCCCTTCCGATATCTAATCCACTCGTTAGGCTAAACCTCTGATTTAAAGACCTTGTAAGATGGAAACCAAGTTCAAGACTTTCAAGATTTTGGTAAGTATTAGATGACGGTAAGTATTCAAAATTCAAACTTTCATACGAGGAGTTTGAGGCAAGCGCAGCAAAAGCAAGCTCAAAAGACCAGTCTTTTTTCGCTTTAGATACTTTTATACTTTTATTTGTGATATCCACAGCTAGTGGGTATATCGGCCTATCATGATTCAGTAAGCTAAAAGATCTATTGAGAGGTAGAGAGGTATACTGAGTCGTTGAGCGTTTATCAACTTTGGCCATCGATGACTCTAGTTGTTGACCAAATGATTTTGTATTTTTTCTTTTGTTCAGCCAAGTGTTTTGAATGTCACTATTGGTGGACTCGGATGGGTTTTGTAAGGTATTGTCATCACCTAGAATACGATTGTCTAAATGAAGACTTTGATCATACTGGGTAATGGTCTCTTTAATTAAAACTTTCGCTGGTGTTAGCTTTTGAATATCAGCAGGCGTAGAAATCGTAATATCTGAAATAGCTTGATGAGACGGATCAATATCGGCTAAGGCTTGATGAGGCGTAAGAGTCTCTTCTTTTTCAGCATTATAATACATGTAGATACTGATGCTACCGATTATAAAAAGTAAGCCAATACCAAACCATAGCCAAATAAGGCCACGTTTATTTGACGGTAGTTCTGCTTCTATAGCAGACCACATTTCTTCTTTATCCCAGTCAATATTAACTTGCTCAACTGACCTTCGTAGCTTATTATCTATAGGGTCTAGCATAATTCTATTTTTCTTTGTTGTTCTATAAGTGCTCTTAGCATGACCTTAGCTCTAGTCAATTGTGACCTGGAGCTGCTTTCTGTGATTCCAAGTTGCCTGGCTATATCACGGTGTTTATATCCTTCTATTTCATACATAAAGAATACATTTCTATAAATATCAGGTAAGCTTTGTACAATTTTGATAAGGTCTTCCGCTTGCAACATGGAGAGTACATTAGGCATTTTATCTTGGTGAATAGAAGCTTCCACATCGATTTCTTTAAGAGGAAATCGCTTTTGTTTTCGACTATATTGAAGGGCCTCGTTGATTACAATTCTAGTCAACCAGTTGTCTATAGTTCCGCGGTTAACATCAAATTGGTGTAGGTTTTTAAAGATTTTGACAAAGGCATTTTGCAATACATCTTTCGCAGCAGGAGTATCATTGGTATATCTGAGACTTACATTCATAAGGCGATCAGCAAATAGAAGGTAAAACTCTTTTTGAGATTTACGATTTTGCTTTTGGCAAGATTGTATGAGTCTTATGATTTCCAAGTCTTATTGAACTATTGTAAAACCTCCTAATATAAGAGGGCATCCTGTTGTACTATCCAAAGCTGTAGAATTAAAATATCCAGTGATTTCGCTTGGCAACATATAGGCTTCACCCTCTATATCGTTTCCAGAAAGCTCTAACGCTTCTCCAGTAGAAAGTAGAAGATGAAGAGCCTCTGCGATATATATATCTTCCGATAATTCTTGATATACCAGCTCGATTATATGGCCATCTTCTTCGCTAACGATGACTAAATTTTCATCACCCAATTGTTGGCTTGTTACATTGGCAGAGAGATCATATACTTTACCTCCATACCAGAAATTTAACTCATTAGTACTATTTAAAGTCGAGTCGCATTGATCAATTTCAATTAGTTCATTTATCCCGAACGAATATTGTTGAAAATTCCAGGGTTGAGAAAAACCAGCAGGTGTTATGATGAGATTTTCTGGAACTTCATCACAGGTTTCAAAACTATAACTCAGAATACCTTCTTGTGCCACAGTATATACTTCGAAACTTGGATTAAAAGGATTATCAGCTATGATGACTTCAATATCCTGCAGGGTTCCACAGGTGGTAATTACTCCTTCTACGGAGATAGTATTTACTTCCGTTAACTGAATATTTCTATCCTGTGCTTCTATATTTTGAGTAAATGGTCCTATGAATTCAAAGTCAGTAGTTTGAGTCAAACAAGAGTTTTCTATAACAAAAATATACTGTACATCTGTTTTCAGCAATAAGTGATAGTATCCGTTTTCATCAGTGAAATCATAATCCATGTAGGGGTCTATACCAAGCCCAAAGGCTAAAACAGAAATACCTTCCTGTACAACACCATCGCTTAAAATTCTCCCAGTATACTCTATAATATTAGTCGTGTTTTCATTTATCGTAGATGCATCATCTTGATTGTGATCAGACTCTAATAAGTGTAATTCTATACTTTCTAACTCCAAGGCATCTGTATGTACTAACTCAGTACGTGAGATATAACCCTCTTTGGTAACAAGCATCCTATAGGTCCCTGATATAAGCGCTAGATCATCAAAAGCAAAATTTCCATTTGGATCAGTCCATGTTGAGTATTCATGCTCCCCATCTAAGAAGATATCCACTTGAGCTCCTTCAAGGCCATTATTATTAAGGTCAAAAACATTACCTGTAAGCTTGGTGTCATCCACCTCTTGAGGGTCGGGGTCATTCTCTTCTATCTCCGGTTCTGTGATAAAGCCTTCGCGATCACAGCCTGACCATAGTACAGCTCCCAATAGAATTAAAGCCAGAATATAAAATCTATTAATCATAAAACTATGTTTAACTTATACGATATATGCACAAAACTTTCAAAATGCTGCATGACGTGTAGATTTAAATAAAAAGATTTTGATAAAGTTAAATTATAAGGTATTTGGAGAGGGTGAGCCAGTGGTTATTTTGCATGGCTTATTTGGTATGTTAGACAATTGGCAGACTTTTGCTAGGCAATTGTCTAAGGATTATATGGTTTATATAGTAGATCAAAGGGATCACGGCAAGTCTCCACATACAGATGAGTTTAATTACACATTACTAGCTGATGATCTAAGAGCATTTTGCGATGACCAATGGCTCCATAATGCTAGATTTATTGGGCATAGTATGGGAGGTCGTACATGTATGCATTTTGCGATGCAATATCCTGATATTGTAGACCAGATGGTTATTGTAGATATGGGTGTCAAAACCTATACAGGCGGGCACCAAGATATCATAGCAGCGCTACAATCAGTACCTATAGAGCAAATCAGAAGTAGATCAGAAGTAGATCATATATTACAAGCCACTATAGCTGATCAAGGAGTACGACTTTTTCTTATGAAAAACCTAAGCAGAAACAAAGAGGGTGGATATCGGTGGAAAATGAATCTTGACCTATTGGCCCGAGAGTATCCCACCATCATGCGAGGGCTAGATCGTGGTTCTCAGTCAGAGGTTGATATTCAATTTGTCAAAGGAGCAAAGTCCGACTATATTGTAAATGATGATTATCATGATATTAAATCTATATTTCCCAAAGCTACTATACAGACTATTGATAACGCAGGACATTGGATACATGCAGAGCAACCGAAAGCATTGTTAGAACTTATCTTAAAATATTTTGGTTCTTTGCACTAGACTATAGCTTAAGCTACATCGTTAGTCTTATAAGAATATGAATACTAAATTATGTTAAAAAGAATTGCCTTATATCTACTTATTCCCATACTTCTTGTGGTATCGGCATTTACCTTAAGTAATAATGATAAACTCTATGAGATTGCTAAGAATATGGAAATATTCACCAAAGTATATCAAGAGCTCAACATGAATTATGTAGATGATATTGACCCTAATAAGCTCATGCGGACGGGTATTGATGCGATGCTTGCATCACTTGACCCATATACTAACTATATCAGTGAATCACAGGTCACTGGATATCGCCTCAATAGTGATAGTAAGTATGATGGTATAGGGGCGACGACTAAACTTATAGGTGATTATGTCACGATCACAGAGCCTTTTGAAGGCGGGCCAGCGTTTAACGCGGGTTTGCGGGCGGGAGATAAAATTATTGCTGTCAATGGAGAATCTGCCAAAAACAGAAGTACCTCAGAGCTAGCACGTATTGTAAGAGGAGCCCCTGGGACTTCGCTTAACCTACGAGTTTTAAAACAAAAAACTGGAAAAGAAGAAAATATTACCCTGCTAAGAGAGGTGATAGATATCCCCAATGTCCCTTATAGTGGTAAAGTGGATGATCATATTGCCTATGTATCACTATCAACATTCACCGCAAATGCAGGTAAAAATATTGCTAAATCTCTCAAAAAGATGAAACGAGAAGATCCTGAGCTTGAAGGAGTGATCCTTGATCTTAGAAATAATGGCGGTGGGCTGCTACGTGAGGCCATCAGCGTATCCAATATTTTTGTGCCCAAGGGAATCCCACTTGTAAGTACCAAGGGTAAAGTTGTAGACCGTGACAAAAACTATAGCACTATGGCAGAAGCCATTGATACCGAAATACCCCTGGTGGTATTGATTAACAAAAGTTCGGCTTCAGCATCAGAGATTGTATCAGGTTCTATCCAGGATTTAGATCGTGGAGTCATCATGGGACAACGGTCATACGGAAAAGGTTTGGTACAAAATACTATGGAGGTAGGATATAACTCAAGAGTAAAACTGACAACTTCTAAGTATTATATCCCAAGCGGAAGATGCATACAAAGTATAGCCTATGAAAATGGCGAACCAATAGATATCCCTGATCATCAGAGAACGGTCTTTTATACACGTAACAAAAGACCTGTCTTAGATGGCGGCGGAGTGACGCCTGATATCAAATTGGAAGTTAAAGAAAAGCCAACCGTGGTAAAGGCGCTTTTAGATCAGAATATCATCTTCAATTTTGTATCAGACTATACTCAAAATATTGATTCCATAGAGGCTGCAGGAGATTACCGTTTTGAGGATATATCTCAATTTTATACCTATGTAGACAAACAAGATTTTCAGTATAAAACTAAGAGCGAAGAAAGCTTAGAAGATTTCATAAATACTGCAGAAAACGAACGTATTGATCAAAAGG
>JAHDGW010000144.1 GCA_020631635.1 Saprospiraceae bacterium | reverse complement strand
GAAAATCTAGCTTATACTTTAGAGAAGATAGCCTTAGAGGGTAGAGATGGTTTTTATGCAGGTCAAGTAGCTGAAAATATAATGACCACATCCGTTCGCAGTAATGGTATTTTATCCCTGAATGATCTCAAATCGTATTCTAGTGCCTGGCGTGAGCCCACGACTGTAAGCTTTGGTGATTGCGATATTTTATCCATGCCACCTTCGAGTAGCGGCGGTATAGTACTTTCACAGATATTGACTATGCTAGAGGAGCTTGGCTATAGTAAGTTTGATTCTCCAAATTCTATAGATTACATACATACTTTAGTAGAATTAGAAAAAAGAGCATATGCTGATCGAGCTGAATATATGGGTGATTCAGACTTTTACCCTGTACCAATCGCCGATCTGCTTGATAGTAATTATCTATCGCGAAAGTTAAAAAACTTTAGAATGGATATGGCTACTGCTTCAGATAGTATCTATAATGATGCGACTTTTGAGGTCAAGGAAAGCTATGAAACAACACATACTTCATGTATTGATAATAGCGGAATGGCAGTATCTATAACCACCACGCTTAACTCCAATTATGGAAGTAAGGTATATGTCGAGGAGGCCGGATTTTTTCTGAATAACGAAATGGATGATTTTAGTACAAAGCCAGGTGTTCCTAATCAATTTGGTTTGGTCGGGGGAGAGGCTAATTCGATACAAGCTTCTAAACGAATGCTTAGCAGCATGACCCCTACTATTATTTTAAAAGAAAATAAACCATATTTGATTTTAGGCTCACCAGGTGGTTCCACCATTATAACTTCTGTTTTGCAGGTGTTTTTAAATATTGAATTATTCAATATGAGTCTAGAGGAAGCCGTTTCTTCTAAGCGTTTTCATCACCAGTGGTTACCAGATCGGATCATAGTTGAAGAAACAAGATTCGACTCTATAATTCAGAAGGGGTTAAAATCAAGAGGTCATCAATTAAATGAAGTCAAATCCATAGGTAAAGTGAAGGCAATTCTGAAAGACAAAGCTAAAATTTATGCCGTGGGCGATCCTCGTAACCCTGATGATACTGCCGGGGCCTATTAGTGTTTACCCTGAGTTTAGGATTAGATTGATAGGTGATAACCACTAATCCTTATAATTATTGCTAAACTATATGTTAAAACACATTTTATATCGATACAAAAGGGCTTTTCAAACGTATTAATGGTGATCCTTTTAATGAACATATAAAATCTTTGACATGAAAATCATCATATCAAAAGTAAATGCTATTATTTCCAAAGCACCTAGTGAGCACGAAATTATAGATTTACAAAACTATAATGAAGAATATGAATTTTGGTTAGGTGTATAAACCTAAGCATGTAATTTAGCCTGCCGAGCTAACAAAATCTCTTCTGACTCTACCCGATCTGGGTCTTGTACACAGCAATCTACCGGGCATACAGCTGCACATTGTGGTTCTTCGTGAAAACCTTGGCACTCGGTACATTTATCTGGAACTATATAATAGTAATCATCTTCTACAGCGTCTTGGCTAGCATCTGGCGCTATGCTACTCCCGTCTTCAAGTAAGAATTCGCTGTTGATCGTAGTACCCTCGCTTATAGTCCATTCTATTCCACCTTCATATATCGCATTATTGGGACACTCTGGCTCGCAAGCTCCACAGTTAATACATTCGTCAGTAATAATTATTGCCATGCTTATACTATGTTTAAAGATTTAACTAATCATCCGCAGATATAGTTCCTTTCATTTTAAAGTGATAATAAATCGATACGATAAAATAAATTACTACGGACGAGGGTACCGCCCAATATGGAAAGAACGCAAGTAGTCCTAAAAAACTGAATAAACAAATACCTGCCATGATGAGTCGTTCACTATTTCCTTTCATTCCTTTGAGCGAAAACATGGTAAGGGGGCTGTGCAGTAATAAAGAAAATAAAATAGCGAATGTTAAATAAAAAGATTTAGAACCAAATAAATTGACAAAAAAGTCAACCTGTTGATGATGAGCTAGCGCTATTCCAGAGATCATAAAGGCAAGGGTAGGAGTTGCCATTCCTACAAAATCTCGGCTCGAAGGCAAGGTGTTGAAAATAGCAAGTCGTAATGAAGAAGCAATCAATATAAAGGAAGCAGCAGCATATGCCAACCAACCAAATTCAATTCCAATGATGAAATACAAAAAAGCAGGAGCCACACCAAAACTTACTATATCCGCAAGCGAATCCAATTGCTTACCTATTTCACTCTGAGCATTTAATAATCTTGCTGCCATCCCATCGAAAGCATCAAAAAATATTGCAGTAATGATCAATAATGCCCCTAATCTTTGATCATCGCATAAAATAGCAATCATGCCTAAAGCTATATTGATTGAAGTAAATATAGAAGGAACTATTTTTCTGATTGTTAGCATATATTTTCAAACAATATAATGAGCTATTTAGATTAATGTTTCTTAAAAAATATGAAGTTATAAACTACAACGGTTTATTTTGCATTATACAAATAAATTCTTCAGTATGAATCGTCTTACTTTTCTATCGATAACATTTATATCAATACTTCTATTCTCCTGCGCAAGGAACCCCGTTACGGGCAAAAGAGAACTAAGCTTTATATCTGAAAAGCAAGAAATTGCCATGGGACAGCAGGCAGACCCTGGTATAGTGCAGAGTTTTGGTCTTTATGAAGATCCTGAGCTGCAGGCGTTTATCAATGAAAAAGGGGCCGAAATGGCGGCCGTTTCTCATCGCCCACATCTAGATTATGATTTCAAAATTTTAGATAGTCCAGTTGTCAATGCATTTGCACTGCCAGGGGGCTTCGTATATTTTACTAGAGGTATTTTGGCTCATTTCAATAATGAGGCAGAATTTGCAGGAGTATTAGGTCATGAAATTGGTCATATCACCGCAAAACATTCTGTTCGACAGCAAAACTCCCAAATTTTTAGTCAAGCAATCATGATAGGTGGTGTAGTGTTATCCGAGGATTTTAGAAATTATGCCGATGTTGCTAATCAAGGTTTAGGATTATTATTACTTAAAAATAGTCGTGATCATGAAAGCGAATCTGATAAACTAGGGGTTGAATACTCAACTAAGATTGGGTACGATAGTCACAACATGGCTAATTTCTTCCAGACCTTGAAGCGTTTATCAGGTGAATCCTCGATACCAAGTTTTATGTCAACGCATCCAGATCCTGTAGATAGGTATAATAAGGTGCATAATTTGACTGATGATTGGCAAAGTAAATTAAATTTATCTCCCCAAGAAGTGGTGACCAATAGAAATGATTACCTCAAAAGAATTGATGGACTTATATATGGTTCAGACCCTAAACAGGGTTTCGTCGAAGGCAACTCTTTCTATCACCCAGTTTTGCGTTTTGTTTTTGACTATCCACAAGGGTGGACCCTCAATAATGCTCCTTCTCAAGTGACTATCGCTCCTCAAGATGGTAAAGCTTTATTACTTATGACCTTAGCACAGTCTCAAGATTTAGCAACTGCGAAATCTGAAGTAATAGAACAAAACAAACTTAATGTAATAGAGACACAATCAGCTAATGTAAATGGTAATAACGCAATCAAATTAATTTCAGAACAATCCCAAACAGCTCAAAATGGTCAACCGGCCGAAGTAATTCGAATTTTGACATATTTGATTCAATATGATAATCGTATTTATATATTTCATGGTATGTCAAAACAAGCTGACTTTAATGCCTATTTCGGTAATCTGCAAGCAACAATGAATAGTTTTAAACAATTAACTGATCCTCAATTTTTAAATAGAGAAGCAGAAAAGATTAAAATTGTAACCAGTCAAACATCTCAACCTCTTCGAACCATCTTAGTAGATAACAATATACCTACTGAAAGGCTAGAAGAGCTAGCAATTATCAACGGAATGGAGCTTACAGATCAAGTACCGCAAGGTATGATGATCAAAGTAATTGATTAATTACAAATTTGAGGAAATATGACAAAATAGCGAGACAAACTAGTAGTGGTAAAAAGAAGTATAAACAACAGGTATAGAGAATTTTATCTAAACATACAACATTTAACCGAAATATAGTACGGTCATCAACCCTCTTCAAATTACCTAGTACCCGGAGCCGGGATCGAACCGGCACGGCCGCAATGGCCACAGGATTTTAAGTCCTGCGTGTCTACCAGTTCCACCACCCGGGCGTACTATATCTGGTAATTTATTTCATATTTGAGCGAAAGACGGGATTCGAACCCGCGACCCCGACCTTGGCAAGGTCGTGCTCTACCAGCTGAGCTACTTTCGCATTACTTTCTTTAAAGCTGCGCAAAGATAGCCGATTCTTCAAATTAGAAAAATTCTTCCTTACATTTTTTTACATTCTTAATACTTAGTGAAAACTAGTGCTGATATATTTGAAATACTTATATATTTCGTATTTTCATGTATCCTTTTTTGGGTCACGGGACATTTTATGTGACATATACGTTTCATTCATGTCTTATATCTAAAATGCAATAGAAGTATCAGTCCTTTGATTTATTCGGCCCTCTGCCGAATAAATAAGTAATCATATTATTTAATCAAACTTATAAGTGTGAAGAAATATTTACTCAGTTTCTTAGCTATATGTACTCTATATCATGTACATAGCCAAGATATTCACTACTCCCAGTTTTTTAATAGTCCACTTAATATAAATCCTGCTCTGACTGGGGTGATGGATGGAGAACACAGATTTATTGCCAACTATAAAAGTCAATGGACTAATGTCCCTGTAGATTATTTAACGTTTTCAGCAGCATACGATAAGCCCCTCACGGATAGGTTAGACTCTACCGGTTACTTCGGGATAGGTGCATTATTGAACTTTGATAGAGCAGGGTTTAATAGTCTTCAAAATATGGGATTATCCCTTTCGGCTAGTTATAATTATTATCTAAATGAAAAATGGATGGTAAGCCCAGGATTATCCTTTAGTTTTTATCAAAGAGGATTTGACTTTACTACCATTACATCTGGTAATCAATGGAATGGATTTGCTCCAGACTTTGGAATATCGCCTGAGACATTTGATAACGATTCTAAAAACTATATAGATGTCTCTCCTGGTGTCAACCTTAGATATAGATCTAGTTTCAGAACCTACGTTGACTTTGGAGGTGCATTACATCACCTTTTTCAGCCAGTACAAGGATTTGATAATGACAGTCAAAATGACAATCTAGAATCCAGACTCTCACTATATGCCATGAGTAGCTTCTTTATTGCCGATAGGTTAGATCTCTTACTGAATGGATTATACTCTACTCAGGATGTCTACAACGAATTGGTCCTCAATGCACAAGGGAAAATTTACCTCAATGGAAATAACGAACGTAATACTGCTCTTTTTCTAGGTGTCGGATTACGACAATCTGATGCTTGGTACCCTATGGTCGGTATACAAAAAGGGAGATGGTATATTTCAGGATCATTTGATTTCAATATTTCTGATTTTGAGGTGGCGACAGATGGCTCTGGTGGATTAGAATTACATGCCAGGTATTTATTTACAAAAGTACCAGTGATCCCTATAAAACCTTGTCCAATTTATTAATCACAAGAAGATACAGAAATGAAAAAAATAAATTCAATATTGATCTTGACTGCGGTCTTCTTGATGACCGCGACCATTGGTCAGACTCAAGCGAGTCTGAAGCAGTTTATGAAAAAAGCTGAATCAGCATATCAAGATCAGAACTATAATGCCGTTTTAGAATACATTTACAATGCTGAAAGGCTTGATAAAGTAACGACCAGAACCACATTTTTAAAAGCCGAGGCAGCTCGAAATTCGTATGCATATAAGTTGGCGGAGGAAAGCTACACTTACTTAGTCGATAGTCTTAAATCTACGGATTATCCAGAAAGTAGCTTTTATTTAGGAGATACCAAACATACTTTAGGTAAGTATGAGGAAGCCATAAGATATTATGACCTTTTTCTATCAGAAAATGATGATAATCAGCAGCTTGCTCCTTTAGCAAGGAAGAAAAAGGCATCGGCACAATGGGCTATGGACCAACCCAGAGCAACCGAAAGCTTAGATTCAGTCTTGCATATGTCAACAGATATTAATTCTATTGATGGCGATTATGCACCATTTCATGATGGAAACAATTTTTATTTTACCTCATTGAGATATGACCTTCCTAAGAGCAAGATTAAAGACAAAATTTCTAAAGTACTAGTAGGAGAAGAAAGTAATTTTAGCCCAATAAAGCAAATGGGCCTTTTCAATGATCCTAATAAATTAACTGCAGGTACGAGCATCTCAAAAGATGGTAAATTAATGTTTACTACGATCTGCGAAAGAGCAAACGCGGGTAATATCCAATGCAAAATTTATTACTTAAATAAAACCGAGGATGGATGGAGTAAACCAGAGCTTGCGACTGGAGAGGTCAATCAAAAAGGAGCTACCTCGACTCATCCTGCGATCGGAGAATCCATTGATGGAAATACTAGATTATACTTCAGCTCAGACAGAGCGGGCGGTACCGGAAAACTAGATATTTATTCCGTGCTCTATGACGATAATATGAAATTTAGTACTGTCGTAGAGCTAGACGATGTAAATACCTCGGGTAATGATATTACTCCTTTTTTCCATGAAGAAACCTACTCCTTGTTTTTTAGCTCTGATGCAAGAGATGGTTTTGGAGACTTAGATGTCTATGAAAGGGATAGTAACGGTAATATCACGAATATCGGATACGGTATTAATACCAGTTTTAATGATTTTTATTATTCCATCGCTCAGGATGAGAGTAGCCAATACGTATCTTCAAATAGGCCTGGGTCATTGTTTAGTGCTGAAAAATTTGAAACATGCTGTTATGATATTTATGAAAAACCTTTCGTAAAATGTAGTGTCAATCTCTTAGCGCTGACATACGATGATATCACGAAAGCCAAGCTTACGGGTGTAGAACTTACGATAGAAAACATGACTACAGGAGTAGTAGAAGTGCTCGATATCAATACTCTAGACAATGATTATAAATATGACTTGTATTGTAAGCACAATTATAGAATAACAGCTCAAAAAGAGGGTTATCACCCGACTTCAATTACGATAAATAAAAGTGAATTAAATGCTGCTAATGGTGACGCATTAGATCTTGAGAAAAAGCTTTATTTAACACCTACAGTTCTTCCTGTAGAGCTATTGGTGAGCACTTTTGAGAGACCTACCAATTTTGATTTATTGGGTGCTACCGTCATCGTAATAGATCAAGAAACAGGAGAGGAAGTAGCTCGTATTGCTAATAATCCTATTAATGAGTTTAGGTTTGACGCTTTACAAGGTAAAACTTATAAAATAATAGCATCTAAAGAAGGGTATGATCCTGAAGAAGTCATGGTATCAATCCCTAAAGATCATATAGGTACTTTCAGAAAAGATATGTACTTAGGTCGTGAGGCGGTGATAGAAACGCTTGCAAATCTTATTCCGCTTAAGTTGTATTATGATAACGATCAACCTAATCCAAGAACAGAGCGAGTAACTACTGACGAACGATTTAGAGATAGATATCGGCAATATTATGCAAGGAAAGACATCTTTGTAAAAAACTATTCTGAGCTATTCGCCGGTAGCGGATACCAAGCTGCTAAGGACGAAATGGAGTCTTTCTTTAGAGATGAGGTAAAGTTTAGTCATGATAATCTTACTATTTTTCTAGAAACTCTCAATAGAATATTATTGACAGGAAAGAAAGTGAATCTTTATTTGAGAGGATATGCAAGTCCACTATCTCGAAGTGATTACAATAATGCTTTAGGTAAAAGAAGAGTAGACTGTGTCAGAAATGAATTTAAGGACTATGAAAATGGAATATTGATGAAATATATCAATTCTGGTCAGCTCATAATCACAGAAAGATCTTTTGGTGAGGACACTGCTCAAAAAGGTATAAGCGATGATCCGCGTAGTCCGGTAAAATCTATTTATAGCCCGCAGGCTTCTCGTGAAAGAAGAGTAGAAATAGATGAAATTTTAGAAGTGAAGTAACATCTAAATTGAAAAGACAAATAAGATAATCATGAATTATTATATATATAAATTTAAT
>JAHDGW010000143.1 GCA_020631635.1 Saprospiraceae bacterium | reverse complement strand
TTCAGCTCCCAACTATCATAGTTAGCTGCGGTACCTCTTGACCAAGAACCTATATTAATAGACGCTGAGCCACCCATCACCTTACCACGAGGCTGCATGATAGACCTGCCGCTTAGGCCTTCCTGAGGAGTAGAGTTGAATCCCCAATTCGTATCAGGCGTCCACATCATACCTGCACCATTGACATACCCTATGGCTTCTTTTGTATTTTCTCCTCCCGCTTCAATTAATAAGACAGAAATAGAAGGATCTTCTGTTAGTCTCGTCGCGATTACAGGCCCTGCCGTACCACCACCGATGATGATGTAGTCAAAGCTTTGGTCACTTAGAATAGATTTAGCTTTAGTCACTTTTTCGGTTTTAGTTGATTTATTCGTTGTTTCGTTTGATCCAATTATAGGAGCTACAACAGAAGCTGTAACTAGTGTTCCAGTTGTTTTTATGAAATCTCTTTTTTTCATTTGCGAGTGATTTTGTAGGAGCTAATTAGATATTAGTCAGATTTAATCTAATTAGAGGCATATGACTAGGTATCGAATAATTACAGGGCTCCCAGCAGATCGCGTGACCTGAATTTTTAATTAATCAATATTGGTATAGGATAAATGAGATTAGCCCACAAAGGTGCTAATCTCATTTATGAAGTTTTAATCTAGAACTTTCCGTTATTATTTTTCCACTCTGACTTAGATGGGATAGGAGCGATTACATCCCAATGCTCAACGATTTTTCCATTTTTTAATCTGAATAGATCATAGTAAGCTGTCGGGTTTCCACCGAATGTGCCTTCGCTCATCGTTAAAACGAAATTACCTTGTCCAAGTGTCTTATGAATCTTAGTGTAAGCCATCACCATTCCTTTTTCTGCCATAGCCTTCATAGAACTACCTAGGCCATCAAGACCGTCAGGAATCATAGGATTATGTTGTATATAAGTAGTCGGGCTTATGTAGTTTGCAATTTTATCCATTTGACCATTCATAAATACATTGGTCAATAGATCATTAACAACTTTTTTGTTTTCAGCTGTTTTATCAAAATCCGAAAGCTGAGTTGAACCATCCACTTGTGTATGACCACTCGAGTTGACATCTTGTAGTTCTAAGAGATTATCCCAATGTTCTACTATGAGACCATCTTCAAATCTGAATACGTCAAATCCTACTTTAGGTCCGAAGAAGTCATACTTGGTATGTGTAAATACGTAATCTCCATCTTCGAAAGCTCTAATAATATCAGCTTTAAAGCCTCCTTTAGGAGCATTTTGCATTAAAGCTCCAAAACCCGCTAGACCGTCACCGATACTTAGGTTATGTTGAATATACTTTTCAGGATTTATATAAGATACTGGCTTTTGGTCTCCAGTATTAAAGCTATTAAGTAGGGCTATGACCTTATCTTTATTAGAAAGCTCTTTAGGTAGAGATGTCAGTGTTTGATATCTACCCATCCAAATAGTGGACTGATCCATCATACCCATAAATTCTCCTGCAATCGGATTACTCATAAAGGGTTGAAGTGCAGCATCAGAGTTCTTTTTATTATCCCAAAATATAGCAACAACTTGTTCTCCTTTCTCGTTTTCCCCAAGCATACGTTGTATGAAGCCAGGTTTAGGTCCTGTTACTTCTTTGGTCACCTTCTTATTGATTGCCAGATAGGCCTCTTTAGTAGCATCCGCATTAAGATTGTATGTCATTACTTCTACAAAGTCGCTATTGGGAGCATCGAGACTAGAGTCCATTGTAAACCTCTTGAGAGTCATAGTTGATGCATCGATCATAGCCGCATAATCGGCTACAGATTGATCTTCCATGAATTTATTCAATGATGCTTCTGCATCGACTATGCTTTCCCAAAATACAATTACTCCAATTTCGCCGTTTTCGGTTACTCCGCTTGTTCTTTTTATAAAGCCTGGCTGTTTGCTGGTATAGTCTGCAGTTACCTGTGCATCTCGTTGGTTGAATACATCCGAGCTAATTCCATTTTTAATTTGGAAAGTTGTTACTTCCATAATGGGATTGGTTTCAGCCTGTGAGCAGCTGACACATACTGCAAAAAAGGTTAATACTATAAAATAGTTGAGGTTCAAAAATTTCATTTTAAGAGTGGTTTAGTTAAATTTGATAGAGTAAAAATAAAAAGGGGAGAGGTGATTAAAATGGTGATAATGTTTCTGCAGAGTGTCAAAAATGGAAAACTATTCAATGTGACCGTCTAAATAATTCTGGGGTAGTTTTCGTATATTTTTTTAAAATATTTAAAAAAATTAGAAGGGTCGCTAAAGCCGGATATATAGGCAATTTCTTTTACCGAGTGATCGGTACTGATTAGTAATCTTTTGATTTGCATGATCGAAATATCATCAATAAATTTCTTAGCGGATTCATTGATTATATTTCTGACAATATTATTTAGTGTTTTTGCCGATATACCAATTTCACTGGCATAATAGTTAACTTTTTGCTTTTAAACCAATCTCGCTCTACCAACCTTTGGAATGTCAAAAATTGAGTTATGTATTTCTTGGGGTATACGTAAGTGTCATATTTCGATTTCATTCGAAACAGTTTCGTTATAGCTATATGTAAGGCACTTCTTGTTATATCTTTTGAAAAAGCGTCTTTAGTACTATATTCTTCTTCCAGATGTTTGATTAGGATGAGAAAATCGGTAAACTCTATATCCGTTTGAAACTGTATTTTGGGGTAATTCAAAGCTTCATTAAATATTTGCATAGCTTTAGAAGCTTGCATTTTATTCAGATGGCTTAGAATAAAATCCTCAGTAAATACAATCAAATATCCTTTAATGGTTTCATCTCTGTGGAACTTATGAATTTGATCTTTTCGTACAAGTAAAACTGTACCCTCGTGGTAAGAATAATCTGTAAAATCTATGGAATGAACACCCTTGCCTTCAGTAATAAATATCAGGACAAAAAAGTTTACTCGATGATTTAAACAAATATCATGATCCATTTGTCTAGTCATGATCTCTTCAATTCTGACCACATCTAGAAAGGAGTTGGGTTGTGTTTGATTAGTGAATATAATCTGCTTTATTTTTTTTCCATATCAGATTATTATTCTTGACTTATTGTAATCAGCACAACTTTACCCTCGTATAAGCTTTCTAATTTATATCTAATATCACGTGCCACGGTTGCCAAAAATCTTTTTGTCTCTGGCATGTCAGCATTATCTACGTATATGATCGTATTCTTGTGGAAATTGGATTCTAATAGTTTGAATACACTTAGGTAAAGGTCTTTCCATCCATCCAATAGTAATAAATCTATGTGTTCGTTATAATCTTTTAATGTATCTATCGCATCTCCTATTCGAGTATCAATTAGATGATTTACATTAGCTCTTTTAAAATTTTCTATGGCTCTTTTAGCCTTAGATTCTATCAGTTCTGTAGTTACGATTTTACCCTTGGTCTCAATTGCTCCCTTGGCTAAGAAGAGGGTAGATATTCCAAATGAAGTTCCAAATTCTACGATGTTTTTTACCTTTTTTCTAATGATTAAATCAACTAGATCTCTTCCTTGCTCCTGGCTAATAGATAAATAAACATCTTTGAAGTTTGCGGGCTTAAAACTACCAAACATACTTTTTGCAGCGCCTTTCATCATTCTGATATAATCAAGTTTTGAATCTGCATATAATTCACCCAATGTTGATTCTATTTGTTTTATTTGTACTGTATTCATTTTTAAAATTTGAAATTAGAAATTGGTGCATATATCTGATTTAGATTGTCGACGATAGATAACAAGTCATTATCGCTTAGACATTCAGCTCTATGCTTTGTATGTACAAAGTTGGAATATGGAAGGGATGGAAACATTATCAAAATGATCATAAAAATGATCAAAGTGTAACTATATCCTATATTGTTTTCTGAACTGAAATGGGGTGGTGTTGGTATTTTTTTTAAAGTATTTTACCATATTGGCAGGTTCTTCAAATCCTGTTTTGTAGGCTATCTCTTTGATAGATAGAGATGTAGAGACAAGTTGGCGTTTAATTTTTATGATCACAAAATCATCAATGAATGTTTTAGCCGTTTTTCGAACATGTTTTTTTACAATGTCATTTAATAACTTATAACTTATAAAAAGCTTAGATGAATAATACCTCGAACTTCGAGATTTATGGTACTCTTTTTCTAATAGAGATTTAAATAATGCAAAGACTTCTAGCCATTTGTTACTTACCCCTACATCTGATTGTAGTTGCTTGATACGCTCTGCTTTCAATAGTAATATCTTTAATAAAGAATACATTATCTCCGATTTCACTATATCGTCAGTATTGGATTGCTCGTTACGTAAGTATTTAGCAATTTCGATAAGATTTTCATTATGTATATCTTGACTTGAAATAACTGGTTGATCGCTATGATAGTTGAATAGCTTTTGGAAATTATGCCTCCCGGAGAAAAACTTACTCTTATCAAAATATGAGTTATCGAATACAATTCCTATCCCTTCTGCACTTGATATACTTTTTGAAAATCTCTGAACTTGTCCCTCTGAAATGAATATGGCATCGCCCGCTCCCAGCTTATAACTCTTGAAGTCTACATGCTGCTCCACTTCTCCTTTTGAAACAAGAAAAATGAAGTAAAATTTTATGTGATGATAGTCAAATGGATTATGATTTCGAGATTCTTTTTTGAATCAACTCGCTAAAGTTCATGACCTCAAGACCTACCTGTATATTTTTTTCAAAAGAAATATTAGGTATCTGTGTAGTCATAATCTTAAAGTAGTGAGAATAAATTAGTTTTCACATATCCGAATTAAAACTAGGGGAATAAATCTACTTCATTAGCTCCAAAGCCTTAGCTACGTCTTCTACCGGAAACTTACAAGCCTTATTCTGACAAACATAAATCATCGTACGATCTTCTTGAAGTTTGTTTTTTAGTAGAGCCAGTGATCCTTCAGATTGTCCGCCCAGTATGATGGCATTTCCTAGATAATTTCGACTCAATTCTGATCTCTTTGACTCTGCACCGGGACCTACAATGGCTACTTCATACGGCGCCTGTACATTATCTAGATAGAGCTGGCACCAATTGGAAAAAAAGCTAGGTTGGTTAGTGCCTGTGATTTGAGTTTTCATATTGGCCAGCATCTGCTCAGACCGATCAAGATAGTCTTCATTGTACAATAAGCTCCCGAGCGTAAATAGGTTGCGGGCCATCACGGAGTTAGATCCAGGGATGACATTATCGCCGAATTCTGCTTTTCTTGCGACGAGCGCAGGATCTGTATCAGAGGTATAATTATACATTTTGATCTCCTGATTATAGAAGTGGTCGTGTACATAGTCCGTCAATTCACTTGCTTTGGTCAACCAAGATTCATTGAAGGTTGCTTGATAAAGATCAGTATAAGCTTTGATCAGAAGGGCATAGTCATCCAGAAATGCATTAATCGTACTTTTACCCTCTTTGTAGTTTCTATCTAATCGATGATCCGATTTTCTGAAATTTTGCTCTATAAAGTCGATATTTTTTAAAGCAATATCTAAGTAATGCGGATCTGACAGAGCCTCATAAGCTTTGATATATCCTGATAGCATGAGTGCATTCCACGAACATAGTATCTTGTCATCGAGACCGGGTCTAACCCTGGTTTCACGATGCTTCATCAGTTTGAGGGACTCTTCAGATATAATATTGGTCAATGCTGCCTGATCAATGCCGAATTCTTCCAAGATGGAAGGAATTTTTTCGCTGACCATCAAGATGTTGGTATGCTCCCAATTACCATTTTTCTTGACATCGTAATAAGCTTTGAAGATTTTACTTTTTACTGGATCACCAATGATACTATCAATTTCGGCAGCATCCCAAACGTAAAACTTTCCTTCTTCGCCTTCACTATCGGCATCAAGGCTAGAGTAAAAGCCAAACTCATCAGACATAAGTTCTCGCTCTATGAATTCTAATGTTTGCTTTATTTTGACCTTATGTATCGGTTTTTGCGTAAGTTTATATGCTTCGGCATGGAGTTCTACTAATTGACCATTGTCATACAGCATTTTTTCGAAGTGAGGTACCATCCAAAATCCATCAACGGAGTATCGGGCATAGCCCCCGCCTATCTGATCATAGATGCCTCCGTTGGCCATTTTATCTAAGGTGATATTAACAGCTCTAAGTGCCTCGGCATCTTTGTATAGGTAATGGTATTTAAGTAGAAATTGATAGTTATTGGGCATTGGAAATTTTGGAGCACCTTTGCGACCACCATCTACAAAATCTATTTGCCCAATGAAGGCTTGCCCTATGAGCTGTAGCTCTTGTGAAGTGAATTCTTGTTCTCCTGTGGCTACAGTGATCTGATCCTGAGCTTTGATGCCTTTCGTGATTTGATCTGCAGATTCCTCCAGCTTTTCAGGATTTTCTTGTTGTAGTTTGTTAAACTGCTCTAGGATGTTGATCCAATCATCTTTAGGGAAATAGGTGCCTGCCCATATAGGACGGCCGTCAGGTAATGCAAATGCGTTGAGAGGCCATCCACCACGACCTGTGACAAGATTACAAGCCGTCATATATACGTCATCTACATCTGGCCTTTCTTCCCGATCTACCTTGATCGGGATAAAGTGATCATTCATGATTTTAGCCACAAGTGAATCTTCAAAAGATTCATGCTCCATGACATGACACCAGTGACATGCGGAGTAACCGATTGATATAATAAGCAATTTATTTTCTCGTTTAGCTCTTGCCAATACTTCTTCATTCCATGGATTCCAGTTTACTGGATTGTGGGCATGCTGCAGTAGGTATGGACTGCTTTCATCTATCAAGCTGTTGGTATACGGGTGTTGATTGTCTTGAGTTTTCATATTGGACTTACAGGAGATAAGAGTACTCATAACCATGATAAGTACTATTGAGATGATGTATGTTGGGTTGGTCATATAGTGGTACCTTTCAGGCTTTTGCCGATGTGATGATCTAGCGCTTCATGTGCCAATGGCGTAGTGTATTCATTGAGAGCAGTCATGGCTTGCTCGATCTTATCTTTATTATCTTGAAGCATGATTGACTTTAGTTGGTCATGCCGTTTTGCAATTTCTTCGATCTGTAAGTTTGATAACCACTCCTTATTCTGGTTGATAAATCGATCAACGGAAAGCAAAATATTATTGGCTTCGTTTTTCGCTTCTAGAAGTGATCGTATTTTCATATCAGATTCTGCGTTTTTGATGGATTCGATGAGCATGAGAGCCATTTCTTCTTCAGATATTCCATATTGAGATCGTATCTCTACGGTTGTCATCACTTTGGATCTGAGTTCTTCTGCTTGTACTTCTAGTATACCATCCGCATTGAGTAAAAACCTAATCTCAATTTTAGGTATCCCAGCGGGCATTGGTGGTATATCTGTAAGTATAAATTCTCCAAGCTTACGGTTGTGTTCTACAAGATCTCGTTCTCCTTGATAGACTGCAACTTTGAGTTTGCTCTGACCATCTATAGAGGTGGTATACTGTCGTCCAGCCCGGGTGGGCACTTTAGTATTGCGGCTTATGATGGTATCCATAAGGCCTCCTACCGTTTCTATTCCGAGAGATAGGGGGGTGACATCTAGTAGTAAGATATCATCTCTATTTCCAGCCAGTATATCGGCCTGTACAGCAGCGCCTAGTGCAACTACTTCATCCGGATTGTGAGTATCATTGATGCTTACATTAAAAAATTCTGCTAGTCGACTTTTTACTCTTGGTGATCTAGTGCTACCTCCCACCAGTACGACCTCATCTAGGTCATTATTTTCCAACTCTGCATCTTTCATAGCAGCATTGCACATTTCCAAAGTTTTATCGATGATGGTATCTAGCAAGGTATTGTATTCGTCAATGTCAAGCGTCACCTCTACTGTCGGAAAAGTATACTCAAATCGATCATGTTGGCTGAGGTGTATTTTAGCTTCTTCCGCCAATACTTTAAGATGCGCTTGATCCACTTCGTTTAATTCATATTTATTTTTCCAGTATGTGAGGATTAAATTATCTACATCATCACCTCCTAAAAAAGTATCACCATTGGTGGAAAGTACTTCAAAGATGCCATCCTCGATATTTAGGATAGAAATATCAAAGGTACCTCCCCCCAGATCATAAACTGCAATTTTGGCGTCTCGCTTATCTTTAAGACCTAAACCATA
>JAHDGW010000142.1:234-8207 GCA_020631635.1 Saprospiraceae bacterium | reverse complement strand
AACCCTAAAAATCATATTTCCGATTGCACTTATTATCGTAGTAGCCCTACTAGTCCCTAGTTCGGTTCCATTGGTGGGACTTTTGTTATTTGGTAATTTAGTAAAGGAAATAGGTACCGACACCAATAGACTGTTCGAAGCCGCTTCTAGCACTATTATGAATACCGCAACTGTGTTTTTAGGTCTTACCGTTGGAGCTACCATGACCGCTACTTCTTTTCTTAATGTTCAAACATTGATGATTATCGGAGGAGGTTTGATTGCCTTTGTAATTTCGATTCTGGGAGGTATTATGGCTGTCAAAATTTATAATCTATTGGCCAAAAAGAAGATCAATCCATTAATAGGTGCTACCGGATTGAGTGCTGTACCCATGGCATCACGTGTTGCCAATGATATTGCACTAAAGCATGATCCTACCAATCATATTTTGCAGTATGCCATGTCAAGTAATATCTCAGGAGTTATAGGATCTGCTGTTGCCGCAGGAGTATTGATCTCCTTTTTAGGATAGAATTCGTGATTTTAAGTTTTTATTGTCAAATCTTAACACTGCCTTAACAGGTAAAATAAGGGTTAGTCTGTTATAATAGTGTCTTTAAATAAAAAGAAACGTCAAGAAAATAGTTAGTAGTTTTTTCATGCTTTTTCGATTTAGAAGCTATCGGTTTGGTAGCTTCTTTTTTTATTTACATTATGAAGGTATGCGGCTTTAGTTTTATCAGAAATGCAATCAAGTATGATTACCCCATAAGGGAGGCGCTTGAGTCCATCGCTCCGCTCTGTGATAAGCTCTATCTAGCTGTGGGACAGTCAGAAGATGATAGCTTAAAATATATCCATAGCTTAAAGCTTCATAATCTTGAAATAATTCCTACCATTTGGGATGATTCCTTAAGAGAGGGAGGGCAGGTATTGGCTATAGAAACAAATAAGGCTTTTGACGCTATTGCTCAAGATTATGACTGGTGTATCTACATCCAAGGAGATGAGGTGATTCATGAGAGAGACTATCCTGAGATTCAAAAAGCTATGAGTCGTTTTCAAAATAATTGCGCGGTAGAAGGATTATTATTTAGTTATAAGCACTTCTATGGTAGTTATGATTATGTAGCCACTTCATCCAATTGGTACAAAAATGAAATAAGAATAATCAGGAATAATAAAAAAATCAGATCTTACAAAGATGCACAAGGATTTAGATGGGATGATGATCGTAAACTGAAGGTTAAAGCTATCGACGCATCCATATATCATTACGGATGGGTAAAGCCCCCTAAGGCCATGCAGGATAAGCAAAAGTCATTTAATAAGTATTGGCATGATGACCAATGGATTGATCAAGTAGTAGGTCAAGCTGAGGACTTTGACTATTCTAAAATCGATAGACTAGAGAAGTTTACAGATGAACATCCTCAGGTTATGAAAAGTAGAATAGCTCATCAAAATTGGAAATTTGACTACCATCTCAGTATGAATAAAATGTCATTAAAGCAAAGAATTAAAGATTGGTCTAGAGCTAAGCTTGGTATCGAACTCGGTGAGTATAAAAATTATAAACTGGTTTGATATGAAAAAGTATATATGGATATGGCTAGGAGTAATATCATTGAGTATGAGCTCTATTCATGCTCAAGAGCCTGAAAATCATACGAAACAATTTACCTTATACATTTTCTTACTAGACGAATGTATAATCTGCCAACAATATGCACCCTTGCTTAATTCTTATTATGATACCTATAAAGAGAATGTAGAATTTGTAGGACTTTTTCCAAACTTTGCCTCTAAGCTTAAAGGAATTTCAAGCTTTAGAAAAAAATATGATGTACAATATCCATTAAAGACGGATCACTATAAGCGACAAGCGTCAAAGTATAATGTAAAAGTTACACCAGAGGTTGTGCTTGTTGACAATCAAAACAATCAGGTTGTTTATCAAGGAAGAATCGATAATGGTTATGTAAGAATTGGTAAGAGAAGAAGAGTAGTAACGTCACATGAACTACAAAAAGCATTGGAGTCAGCCAGGCTTGATAATTCTTCCTGGCCGATCAGTACAGAAGCTATCGGATGCTTTATTAACTTTAAAGAAAGAAATCATTGACTATGAAATTTAAAATGATACCACTGATTGCGGTAATAGCATGTTCACAAGGCTTACTAGCGCAACCTACTTTCAGCGAAGATATAGCACCCATTATATATAATCAATGCACAGTTTGTCATCGATCAGGAGAGATTGGTCCTATGTCCTTTACTTCATATGAGGAGGTTAAGGATTGGGCTAGCACTATCAAATATGTTACGAGTATAAGATACATGCCACCGTGGAAAGCTGATCCAGAATATTCAAATTTCCTAGGTGAAAACTATTTGACTGATGAGCAAATTGAACTTATCAAGCAATGGGCTGACGCAGGTGCACCACAAGGAGATATATCCAACGAACCACCATTGCCTGACTTTCCATCAGGGTCACTACTGGGAGAGCCGGATTTAGTGTTAGAAATGGAAGAGGCATGGTTGCATAAAGGAAATAATCAAGATGAGTATAGGTATTTTGTAATCCCAACGGGACTTACTGAAGATAAAGTCGTAAAAGCTATCGAGCTTAGGCCTGGAAATCCTAAAATTGTTCACCATTGTCTGTTCTTTGAAGATACTACTGGTGAAGCTGCCGCTAACGATGCAGCCACTCCAGAATATGGATTTAATGGATTCGGTAGTTTTACCAGTGACCAAGCAGCTGTATTGACGGCAAAGCAATATCAGGGATACGTACCTGGTCAGAAACCTAGATTTTATCAAGACGGAGTAGGGCAGATACTGACGGCGGGATCAGATTTAGTTTTACAAATGCATTATGCTCCATGGTCAGTTGACGAATTAGATAAATCAACCATTAATATCTTTTTTGCTGACGAAAATGAGGAAGTAGAACGCTATGTTGAGAGTCATATCATGGTTCCATTAGGTTCAACATTAATAAATGGTCCATTTTTTATTCCAGCAAATCAGACAAGGACTTTTCATGGGGTCTGGGATGTGCCTTCAGATCTAAGTCTTGTAGGTATTGCGCCTCATATGCATTTGTTAGGTACGGATTGGACGGTATATCTAGAATCTCCAGATGGAACGATTACTAATTTGATAAGTATTCCTGAGTGGGATTTCAATTGGCAAGGCTATTATAATTTCACTAGATATATTAAAGCGGAGCAAGGAAGTAAAATCCATGCCTTGGCAAGCTATGATAATACCTCTGAAAACCCCAATAATCCTAATAATCCTCCTCAATGGACTTCATGGGGTGAGGGTACTGAGGATGAGATGTACTACCTCCCAATATTATATATCTCGTATGCTGAAGGCGATGAAGATATTATATTTGATGATGTGAGTACTTCGGTCCAACAAATAGAGCTAAGTCAATACGCGAAACTCCTTCCTAATCCGGCACAGAATCAGACAAGATTAGAATTTGAGTTAAAGAGGGGGCAAACTGCGACCGTCAACATATATGACATCAATAGTAAGTTAATACGTACTGTACGAAATAATGAATTTTTTCCAAAAGGAAAGAACATTGTAAATTTGGCGATTTCTAATCTAGAAAAAGGAATCTATTCTGTTTCTGTGATTACAAAAGATAATATTATGTCGCAACAACTAGTCAAGAATTAAATACATAAATAATCCTTAATTTTGCGGCGCAATAGCCTAGAAAGCAGGCGCTTGTAACTAAATTAACTAATACTATAATCATGTCTAAAAAAAGAATTGCAATCAATGGATTTGGTAGAATAGGTCGTCTGACTTTCAGAAATCTATTTGCCAATGATAGTGTAGAAGTCGTTGCCATCAACGATCTTACTGATAATGCAACCCTAGCTCATTTATTGAAGTTTGATAGTGCTCACGGTAAGTTCAATCATAAGGTAGAGTCTACGGATACACATTTAATTATTGATGGTCATAAGATTGCTTCTACTGCAGAAAGAGATCCATCTAAATTGGATTGGAAATCTCAAAAAGTAGATGTAGTAATAGAATCTACCGGTTTTTTTAGAACAAAAGAGGCAGCAAATAAGCATATTGAGGCCGGTGCAAAAAAGGTATTGATTTCAGCACCTGCAAAAGGTGAGGGAGTAGATACTGTTGTTTTAGGAGTGAACGGAGAGAGCATTACAGATGATATGTGTATCATATCAAATGCAAGCTGTACAACTAACTGCCTAGCACCAGTGGTGAAAATCTTAGATGAAAACTGGGGTATCGAGTATGGTTCGTTGACGACTACGCATGCCTATACTTCTGATCAAAGAATACAAGATGCTCCTCACAGTGATTTGAGAAGAGCGAGAGCAGCTGCATATAATATTATACCCACTAGTACTGGTGCAGCGAATGCTGTAGGAAAAGTATATCCCAATGTGGCGGGTAAGTTGTTTGCAATTGCAGTACGTGTACCTGTGATTACGGGCTCTATGATTGAGCTTAATGTTGTATTGGATAAAGAAGTATCGAAAGAAGATATCAATGCTAAATTCAAAGCTGCGGCAGAAGGTCCTATGAAAGGAGTGCTAGAATATAGCACAGATCCTTTAGTATCTTCTGATATAGTTGGTAATAAGCACTCAAGTATATTTGATTCTCTTCTTACGGATGTAAAAGGAAAGATGGTTAAAGTTGTAAGCTGGTATGACAATGAGGCTGGGTATTCAGCTCGTTTAGCGGACCTTGCTGCTTCGGTATAATTAGATAAGACAATTTTGAAAAAATAATATCAAAAGCCTTATTGAATATGTATTCTATAAGGCTTTTTTAATGTAGCCCCAATTATGTATTTACAAGATTTAGAATTAAAAAACAATACGGTATTACTACGTGTAGACTTTAATGTCCCTCTCAATGATAAGTACGAGATCACAGATGATACTCGTATGCAAAGGGCTATCCCTACTCTCAAATTCTTAATAGAAAAAGGGTGTAAACTTATCATTATGTCTCATCTGGGCAGGCCTCAGAAAATGCTGAAAGATGATGGAACTGTCAATGTCGAGAAGTTTACGCTAAAGCATTTAGTTAGCCACCTTAGTGATCTTACAGGTATCAATACCGCGTTTTGCCCTAGTCACGATATCAATGAGATGTCTGCTGCAACTAAAGATCTAGGCTTTGGTGAAATATTACTTTTAGAAAATACGAGATTTCACAAGGGTGAAACTAAAGGAGATGAACACTTTGCTAAAGACTTGGCCTCATTAGCTGATGTCTTTGTCAATGATGCTTTTGGTACAGCTCATAGGGCGCATAGTAGTACTACGATAGTAGCACGATACTTTGATAATATGCACAAGTCTTTTGGATTATTGATGGAAGCAGAGATCAAAAATGCAAATCGAGTATTGAACGGTGCAGAGTCTCCAGTAACAGCTATCATTGGTGGTGCTAAAGTATCAGATAAGATTAAGCTTATTGAAAAGCTGCTCGATATATCAGATAATATAATTATAGGTGGAGGAATGGCATACACCTTCAAGAAAGCATTAGGAGGAGAAGTTGGTAATTCACTTTGTGAAGATGATTACTTAGATTTGGCTAAAACGCTGATAGAAAAGGCTGCAATTGCCAATACCAAAATTTGCCTTCCTGAAGATTCCGTTTCAGCAGATGCATTTAGTAATGATGCCAATATCAAAGTTTGTAATAGTGATGCCATCGAAGATGGTTGGATGGGACTTGATATTGGACCTAAGGCTATTGAATTTTACAGCAAAGTAATTTCAGATTCTAAGACCATATTATGGAATGGACCGATGGGAGTATTTGAGATGTCAAATTTCAGCAAAGGAACATTTACAGTGGCACAGGAAGTAGCCAACGCTACTCAAAAAGGAGCATTCTCTCTGATAGGTGGTGGTGATTCTGTAGCTGCTATCAATAAAGCCAAGCTTTCTGATAAAGTAAGCCACGTTAGTACAGGAGGAGGAGCTATGTTAGAGTTTTTAGAAGGTAAGCCTCTACCGGGCATTAGAGCAATTACGTCATAATTTCATTAATTCAATTGACGAGCTAGCAGTATTAATGTCAATACAGATGTGGCTTGAACTACGGTATCACTCAATATTTTAGTCCAATCCACATCCTCTTTTTCTTCTTCATCCTTTTGAGTTTCTATCGGTTTAGCTTTTACCACAATGGTAGATCCTTTCATAACCTTAGGATATTTCCTACCTAAAGGGAATCTAAATTTCGATCGTTCTATCTGACCATTAGGTTGCTCCACGTATACATATTTACCAGAGGATAGATCAGAATCAATTCCTCCAGCATATTCATCAATGTAAAATTTAGCTGATTTTCCTTTATGATAGGGTACATTGATGGAATTGGCTTCACCGATACTATCGTCTATCTGAAAATCTTTTACTCTTGTTGCTCCTTTTATGGTTACAAATTCTTTTTGCTTAGGTATGAAAAGTATATCACCATCCCGAACGGTAAAGTTAAATCTTGATTTTCTATTATCAAGCACATCTTCAAGCTTAATAACCACATTTCCGAGATCATCTTGTGCTCTATATAAGGTAGCTCCAGCCGGAAAAGCTTTACTTGTAATGCCTTGCGCTCTGTTAATAATACTAGATATCCTTTCGTTTTTATTTATGATAGGATATTTGCCAGGATAAGTGACCTCACCTCTAATTTCTATGAATTCTTGTAATTCAAATTCTGGGACAAATCTTACCTGTATAGCGTCATATGGAGCAAGCTTAAAATCGTCAGTGCCAGAAATAACATTTAGTTCGTTATCTATTTCGATAGATGCAATAATTGTTTTTGTAGGCTCATTATTTTTGATGACAACTCTTGATATTTCTACTCTATTTAGTGCTGCTCCTACTTTCAGACCTTGTGCAAGTACGAGGGCATCTTTTACTGTCATATTCTCTCCGAAAGGAAATACACCTCCTGCATTGACCGCACCTTCTACGCTGATCGATGTGTTTTCAAAGAAATCATTTCGCTCATAGATGGTTAGTTGATCAAAAGGTCTTAACCGAATATTTTGATCACTTTCCGGATTTTCAAGTATTTCTTTTAGATTAATGATAACATAATCAGGTTTATTGATAAGGTCGTCTTTTCGTTGTATATATGCTACTTCATATGCATCTCTTCTCAGTCCTCCAGAAAGGTATATGGCATCAGAAACTTTAAGATTTTGTTCCGTATCAAAATCAAAAGTATTTGGATTTCTTACCGCTCCTACGACGCTAAATGAAACATTATCTACAAAAATATCACTTCTATATACGATTATTTTATCCCTATTCATTAGTGTGATATTCTCAGGGCTTTGTGGGTTACTGTTTATGATATTGACATTAAAGTCTATGTATGAAAAACTGCCATCAGGATCGAGTCTTTGTATATATCCTTTTTCTTTTGCTGCGTCGTCAGTGATACCAGCAAGATTGATTGCGTCTGAGACTCTCATGTTTGGAGTTTTTTCAAAATCACCTGGATTACTGAATGCACCTTCTACCGTTATAAAATTATCCGCAAGCTCGCTTATAGTTGATACTTCGACTACATCTCCGTTTACCAAGATATAATTAGCTCGACTGGATAGAATTTGCTGATAAGGAATAGTGAGGATCAGTCCCTTATCCACACCAAATCGAGTAACCTTCATGGTTTTTTTGATAGCATTAAAATTTAAGCCTCCTGCATATTCGATAGCTTCTATTATACCTTCATTTCCTTTCAGTTCGTACTTCATTGGCCGATATACGGCACCCCTTAATTCAATCACATTTTGGGCTACAGGGACATGTATGTAATCACCATCGTTCAAATAATAGTTTTTGGCAATAGATGGATTACTGATATATTCATAGACATCAATGATCTCAACATCGCCATTTGATCTTATGAGTTTTATATTTCTTACGCTACCCATT
>JAHDGW010000142.1:0-224 GCA_020631635.1 Saprospiraceae bacterium | reverse complement strand
AGAAAATGCAGTATTCATTGCAGGGATGGTAATAGGGCCTTGGTTTTCGACCTCACCGTAAATACTGACTTGAATAGTTCTACTGTAGTTGAGCGTTACTGTAAACTGTCCTTTTCGAAAGTTATAAAATTGCTGGAAGTTGTTAAAAAGTTTTTCTCTTGCTTGATCTAGTGTTAAGCCCTTTAAGAATACCCGTTTATACCCATCTCGTATCGATATGTAAC